>PAQH01000081.1 GCA_002709225.1 Planctomycetaceae bacterium | reverse complement strand
TGTCACCTTCAAACAAGAAACCAGACAGGTCGTTCACCTTCAGGTCAGCGAACCCAATCTGTCCAACCTCGTCATAACTGATCCCACAATTCCCTGCCAACGGGAATCGGCGGCGCAGCTTCACGAATGCATACTCGACATTCGTGCGCACAGCATTTCATCCCGTAACACTCCACTTGACTGTATCACAAAATCCGCCGCGTCTGCGTCTCCAGTGCTACAAACCCGCGGAATGCATCCGCCAATAAACCGCACTGGCTCATCCACAGCACTAGCTGAACAGCGGCCACAGCGGCGCCGCATTAATGAGCTGTTGAGGCTGCCCGGAAAGATCTTCAAAACGGGTGGCCCGGGGGATTCCCAGTAAGTGGTAGATCGTGGCAGCTACTTGCTCTGGGGTCACCGGATCGCGCGCTGGATAGGCAGCTATGCTGTCTGATGCACCGTACAACTGCCCACCGTGGATCCCGGCCCCCGCCAACTGAATGGAAAAACAACCTGGCCAATGGTCCCGCCCCGCTTTGGCATTGATTCTCGGTGTCCGACCAAACTCACCCAACACGACAACCAGCGTTTCGTCGAGCAAGCCACGCTGCCGGAGATCTTCGAGCAGCGCGCTGTATCCCAGATCAAAAGCGGGCATCAGTTGTTCTTTGTGTTTGACGAAATTGTCGGCGTGACTGTCCCAATGGTCTGCGACCCGAGCCTGATAATCGCGTGCCCAGTTGACGGTCACCAGGCGGGTTCCCGCTTCCACCAATCGTCGAGCCAGCAGGCAACCCTGCCCAAAAGGAGTCATTCCGTAGCGTTGTCGCAGCGCGGCTTTCTCACGATGCAAATCAAATGCTTGGGCCGCCTCCGGAGCACTGAGCAAACTGATCGCGCGTTGCTGGAATCGCTCCGCATCCCGCAACGTGCGATTGAGATCATAACGTCGGCGAATCTGATCCAACTGTCCCAGCAACATCTCCCGTTCATACAAACGTTCACGTGGCAAACTCCGGGCAACGGGCAGCGGGTCGAAACCAGGAAGCGTAGGGTCATCTTGGACAAACATCGGGTCATAACGCTTGCCAAGGTAGCCCGCAAAAAATCCCGGAAAGATGTGACCGCTGGGAATTTCGTTACCCGGCGCGTTCAAACTGATCGCCGCGGGCAACACGGTGTCACTGGGACGCAGTCGATTCATCACCGCACCAAAACACGGTGTATCGTCCGGTAAATTCGTCGGATTTGTTTGCGGCCGGCGATGCCGGACCCCGGTCTGCATGTAATGCATGGCAACCGTATGCGTACTGTCGAGGTGCGTCACACTTCGAATCAATGCGAATTGGTCCGCCATTTGCGCAGTGCGCGGAAGATGTTCACTAACCTGAGTACCCGCGACACTAGTCGCGATCGGATCGAATGGCCCCCGAACTTCCGGAGCCGCGGCGGGTTTGAGATCCCAGACATCCTGGTGCGCAGGTGCGCCGAACAGGAAACAAAAGATACAGGAGCGGGCCCGCCCAAAGCTTGTCCCCCGTGGTCGGGAGGCAACATTGTCGGCCCGTAACAGGTCAGGCAACATCAGCCCCAACGAACTGACGCCGCCGGTACGCAACCACGCGCGGCGGGTGACCCCCTGGCAGAGCTGAGCCGCTGGGCCGCCAAATGCAAACACCGAATCTCCCTTTGCAACGGTGGCGATCAACTGTTCTCTCAGTATCATAAACCGACCGCAAACCGTGAAAAAGCCAGGCGGACCCGCCCCAACGGGGGTCGCTCTCCAGCTGCCCGCTAAGCCGAACCGGAAATTCGGGTGGTTGACAGCGGAGATCCGGGCAACACCCTTGACCCGCGTACCTTAATTCGCGTGAAATAGTGATACCGTAGCCCACTACCTGACGCGGGACCCGTCGATGGACACCAGCTGCCGATACACGAAACGCCACCTCAGCCGACGGCTCTACGCAAGACACCGTTTGCCAATAGTCGGGCTGGTCCTCGTCCTCGCCGGCAGTTCGGTCGCCGTGACAGCCCAGCAAGCCGACGACCCGCAACATCGTACCGCGCTGCACGAGGCCTACCAGACAAACGTTCAGCCATTACTGAAACGCTATTGCCACAACTGTCACGCCGGTGACCGCACCGAGGCCGAAATCGATTTGGAGGTATTCTCCACGATCGACGCGGTGCAAAAGCAACCAAGAGTTTGGCAACGTATTCGGCGCATGCTGGAAAGTCGGCAGATGCCACCCAAGGACGCACCCCAACCAACGGACAAGGAGAGTATCACATTGCGAACGTGGGTGCGTGAGTACCTGCTCTACCGGGCCAAGGCGCTGGCCGGAGACCCCGGTCCTGTCGTGTTACGGAGATTGAACAACGCCGAATACAAGTATACGATTCGCGACCTGA
Source organism: Planctomycetaceae bacterium (assembly GCA_002709225.1). Classification (GTDB taxonomy): domain Bacteria; phylum Planctomycetota; class Planctomycetia; order Pirellulales; family Pirellulaceae; genus UBA9264. Next base: position 50,399 of record PAQH01000081.1, on the reverse strand, counting down.
CCGGAATCGAAACCCTCAATCCAACCAGAGACTTTCCCGTGGATGGTGCCGCTGGTGAGGGATTCACTAATACGGGTAGCGCACAGGGAATGTCGCCGGCGCTGGTCCAGAAATATCTGCAGGCTGCCAAGCAGGTGGCGGACCATCTGGTCTTACTGCCCAGCGGGATTGGTTTCTCACCACATACCACGCGGCGCGATCGCACCGATGCCCTAATCGCCAGGCTCCGCGCTTTCTATCAACCCTTTACCGATTCCAGCGACGGGGCCGCGGCCACTGGCCAGGCCGTCCGCTTCGACACCAAGCAAGGTGGACGATTTCCGATCGAACAGTACCTGGCGGCCACGCTGGCAGAACGCGAGGCGCTGCGTTATGGGCGCAAGTCCATCGAGGCCGTGGCTCGAGAACGTCAGCTCAATAGTCGCTACCTCAAACGTCTCTGGAAGGTACTTTCCGCGAATAAAAGCAGCACACCAGCCCTCGCGCTCGACCAAATTCGCGCAGCATGGGATGCGGCATCACCAGCAGAAGTCGTCGACGTCGTTACACAAGTCGCCCGCTGGCAAGCGGCCCTTTGGACATATAATTCCATCGGTCACATTGAACGAGTTGGCGGCCCCAAAGCGTGGTTGCAACCCAACTCGAGCACGGCTCCCCAACAGGATTTTCAGCTGAAACTCCCCGATCGCGTAACGGGCGACACGATCACGGTCTACCTGAGTGGGATGGACGCCGGCGACGGCAACCAGCACGATTTCGCGGTCTGGGAGAATCCGCGGTTGGTTGGTAAAGGGCGTCCTGACCTGGCACTGCGGAATGTGGCCGGGATCCAAGAGCGGCTGATTCAGCTGAAACAAGAGATGCTCACACACACGGTCAACTATCTGGCGGCAGCAGCGGCGGCCCTCGAGCGCAAACCTGATGCCCCCCAACCGGACCTCAGCAAGCTGGCAGCGGAGTACAAGATTGATCCAACGGCACTCAAGATCTGGCTCGGTTATCTGGCGATTCGGGTCGCCGAGCCGGTGCAAGTCACCGGCCACTTTACTCGCAAGATGCTCAAGAGCGGCGACTACGACTTTGTCAAAGGCTGGGGCTCGACCGCAACCCCCTCGGTGATCGCCAATGCATCCGATCAAGAAGTGCGTGTACCGGGAATCGTTCGCCCGCGGTCCGTTTACGTACACCCGTCACCCACGCTGTTTGCGGCCGTTGGCTGGCACAGTCCGATCAGCGGCGAAGTCCGCGTCGAAGCCCATATCGCGGATGCCCATCCGGAGTGTGGCAATGGCCAGCAGTGGTTCGTCCAACACCGCACTCGAGGTGCGGTCGGTACACTCAGTAAGGGTGATTTCGGTACCCGGGGATCCGCCGCCCCGCCAGCGCAAACGATCACGGTGAACAAGGGAGAACTTGTTTCGCTGATCATCGCGCCGCGCGACAAGAACCATGCCTGTGACCTGACCAAGGTCCAGCTCGTGATTACAGAGACCGACGCGACCCAACGTGTCTGGAACCTCGCCGCGGACGTCTCGGGAGACATTCTGGCCGCCAATCCGCACGCCGACAGCCATGGACACGACCGCACGTGGCACTTTTATAAGGGCCCCGTCGCAGAGATCGATGCTACCGCCCCCCCGCTGGCCGTGATCCCGGCGAATTCGCTGCTCGCCACCTGGCGCAGCGCCCAGCCTGACCGCCGCGCCGAGTTGGCCCGAAAAATCCAAACGCTGGTCACGGGCGCTCCACCAGTCGACAACAAGGCTCCCAACGCGTTACTGTATCGCCAAATCCGCGCGCTCGCGGTCATGCCCGATCGTATCGATCTCTTACCCGACGTGCGGGCCGACGACCGCTTTGGCAAGCACCCCCTGGGCCATGCCGTCAAGCCAACGGATCTCGTGGTTCAGGCACCCCGGGTGGTGGCGTTTCAGATTCCGGCTCAGCTCGCGGCCGGTCGAACGCTCGTCGTCACCGGTCGCTTGGATCCCCAGCACGGTCGGGAAGGCAGCGCCCAGTTGGCCGTCTCAACCCGGCCGCCCTCCGGTGAGCTCACACCCGAACACCCAGTTATCATCCATCCCGGCAGTCAGGCTCAGCAGCGCGTCGCTGCACAGTTCGCCGCATTTCGAACGTTGTTTCCACCATCACTCTGCTATTCCCGGATCGTCCCCATCGACGAAGTCGTCACGCTAACCCTGTTTTATCGTGAGGACCATCACCTGCAACGGTTGATGTTGGACCCTGCACAAATCGCCGAGCTCGATCGTTTATGGGATGAACTGCTGTACATCAGTCAGGAACCGCTGGCCTATCAGATCGCGTTTGAACAAATCCGGGAGTTTGCGACCCAGGATCGTCCCGATTTGGTCAAAGCCTGGGCGCCGCTGGTAAAAGGTGTCGAGGCCCGCGTGGCTGCTTTCCGCACACGCCTCGTCAAAACCGAATCGATTCAGCTCCAGTCGTTGCTGGAATTTGCAAACCGCGCTTGGCGCCGTCCACTGACGACGGTGGAACAGGAGGCGATTGCTAACCTATATCGTCAATTGCGCACAGCCGAGCTGCCGCATCCGCAGGCCCTGCGGCTGACGCTGGCCCGGTTGCTAACCTCACCCGCCTTTCTCTACAAACGGGAGCAGCGGGGACGGGGAACCGAGCCGGAGCCAGTCTCCGATTACGAACTCGCGACGCGGTTGAGCTACTTCCTCTGGTCTGCCGGGCCGGATTCGTCCCTGCGCCAGGCAGCGCGAGAAGGTCGTCTCTCAGACTCCCGAGAACTGCTCGCGCAAACCCGACGGATGCTTACCGACAGCCGGATTCGCCGGTTGGCGATCCACTTTGCCTGTCAGTGGCTCCACCTCCGCGGCTTCGACGATGAAGCGCAAAAGAACGAAAAACTGTATCCTGACTTCGCCACACTCCGCGGCGCGATGTACGAAGAAACTGTGCTGTTCTTCGAAGACATGTTTCGACAGGATGGTTCGATCCTCGATTTACTGGATGCGGACCACACCTTTGTCAATGAGCCTCTGGCAAAGTACTACGGGATCGACAACGTGCAGGGCGCCGCCTGGCGGCGTATCGAAGGAATGCGGGCCCGCGGCCGTGGCGGTTTATTGGGTATGGCCACCTTGCTGAGCAGCCAATCGGGTGTCTCACGAACCAGCCCCATCCTCCGCGGGAACTGGATCTATGAAACACTGCTGGGCGAACGCCTGCCACGTCCTCCCGCAAATGTTCCTGAGCTGCCTGAATCCGTCCCGGCTGGCTTGACCGCACGGCAATTGATCGAGCAGCACAGCAGTGTGGAGGCCTGCGCCAAATGCCATTCACGGATCGATCCCTACGGCTTCGCCCTGGAACAGTTCGACACCGTAGGGCGCCGTCGTAGCGACCCGGTGGACACAGCCACCAGGCTGCTCGATGGAACCACAATTGAGGGATTGGACGGGCTGCGCAGTTACCTGGTGGAGCAGCGCCGCGACGACGTCGTCCGTCAATTTTGCCGTAAACTGCTGGGCTATGCGCTCGGACGTGAAATCCAGTTATCCGATGAGTCGTTACTTACCGATATGCAAGATATACTGAAAGCACGCGATTTCCGGTTCAGCGCCGCCGTCGAGGCAGTTGTGACCAGCCACCCGTTTCGCAAGATTCGGGGCAGAGAATCGGCGCCCGAATAATCGAGTTCCCAAGTACCCGCCAGACACTTCCCGAAATCACCAACTGAATTGCCTTACGGAGATAGACACATGGCGATCCATCACTTCTCACGCCGCACCATGCTGCGTGGTCTCGGTGTAAGTATGGCACTCCCTTGGATGGAATCTTCACGTGTCTGGGGGGATGAAACGAAGGCCGCCAAAGAGGCCAGCGCGGCACCAACACGGATGGCAATCTTGTTCTCCGGCTGTGGGTTCCACAAACAAGAATGGTGGGCGAAAGGGGAAGGTGACGCGCTCGAGCTGGGCAAGGTACTGGCTCCACTCAATGATTTCCGTGACCAGTTGACATTTATTCGTGGCCTCTACAATGCCGAGGCGCTGAAAGGCAACATCCACAGTTCACAAACCGGCAATCTCCTCTCCGGCGCGCCACTCTCTTCCGGTGGCACAATCCGATCGGGTACCAGCGTCGACCAGGTGGTGGCACAACACATCGGTCATCGCACCAAGTTGCCCAGTCTGGTACTGGGCTGTGAGAAAGCCAACCCATCGGTGCACAAGAACTACTCGATGCTCTACAGTTCGCACATTTCCTGGAGCAGCCCCACGACTCCCACGCCGTTGGAGGTCTACCCGGCGCTGGCCTTCGATCAGCTCTTCAAGGATTCGGCGCAACGAGGTGACAAAAGCGTACTAGATGCAGTCCTGGCGGACGCCAGTGACTTCCGCCGAAACATCAGCCGACTGGACCAGCAAAAACTGGACGAGTATCTGAATTCAGTTCGCGAGGTCGAACAGCGCATCGCCCGGGCCGGCAGTCGTGGTGAACTGCAGGGCTGGCGACCAACGTTGACGAAACCGAACATCCCACGTCCCGCCGATGGTTACCCCCAAGATATCGTCGAGCACATGCGTTTGATGAGCGACATCCTGGTCCTCGCTTTCCAGACTGACACGACGCGCGTGTGCACGCTCAAACTCAACAATGACCACGGTACACTTCGCTTTCCACACCTGGGTGTGGACTACATGATCCATCATCTGCTGTCCCATAGCGACACGGATGACTGGCTCAAGGTCAACCAATTCTTCCTGGAGCAGATGGCGTACATTGCCGGTAGACTCGATGCCATCCAGGAAGGGGAGCGGACCGCCCTGGATAATTCAATGCTGATGCTCTGTTCGAGCATGCTCACCGGACATCACGATGCATCCCAACTTCCAGTCGTCATGCTGGGGCGCGCTGGTGGCCAGATTCAAGGCGGCCAGAATCTTGATTACTTGGGGCAATCCGACCGCCAGATGTGCCGGCTGTACCTCAGTATGATGGACAAGATGGGCATCAAGTTGGACCAATTCGGCGACGCCACCCAACGGCTGGACGACGTCTAACAGGTACCACTGTGAAAACCGAAACCGCTCGCCGCGCTGCCTTCTCAGCAAACGGTGCCAGGAAAGTTCCAGTCTGTCATGCTTTCCACCGCGCCAGCGGGGACTCGGCATCATTTGGGTCCGGTGCGCGTGAATGCCCCCAACTCGTAGTGATCAACGTGGGATCCCTGCGCATGCCAGATCTGGTCTGGCTTCCCGGGCAGGAAATCGAATCCCTCCAAGTGTGAACGATTCTCTGCGATTGCCCAGACACGTGTGGGCCGCTGGATCTCCTCTGTGAGCTGCTCGGGCAAATCAAACTCGAAGAGTCCGTCCTGATCACCAAACGTGTGGATCGTATACATTTTGTTGTCGACAATCCGCAGCCCCTGCGAGAAATGCATTCCGGACGGGTAACGAAACACACCCTTGCGGACTAACTTCTCACCGTCGATCACATAGCGGTGAATTCCCAGGTCACTCAAATCGCCTACCCACAGATAGCGTCCATCAAAACAAACCGGGTCGATCCAAGTGACCTCGTGACTGATGTCCCAGGTCTGGACAACGGTCAAGTCACTCGCACGAATCTTGGCAACCACGGAACGGTCGAGTTGGGGATCATGCTTGCCGTTCACCGGACCATGCAGCATGCCGGCCCACAGGTAACCGTCGTGGTAATCAATCGCACCCACGTGATTGACCCCGGCAACCTGAATTCGCTGCTCTTGCAACAGCCGCCACTGGGTGTCGTAACGGAAGATCGACTGCGAAGTCGAGGAAAAATACTGTTCTCGAGAGAGTGCCAGACCCTGTTGCGCAGCCCCTTTTACGAGCCGGTGCTCCCCTAGCAGGCGCGCAGACGGCCGCGCCAAACCGGGGCGTTTTAATCGCGAACGGTAAACTGGACGCAACCTCTCAATGCCAGCCTGGTCAGCCACTTTCAACATGGCACTCACACGATCGACCAGAGGAAACTCGACACCCGATTCAAACAGCGCAGCAACTTGCTCCGACTTGTTACTACAACAAAAGTTGATTGCAACGCGGCGCGAACGTAGCAGGCGGGTGTGCGTTGGATCGACAGAATCACCCCCAAACAACTGAATGAAATCTGCCTGCATCGCGATCGTCTCGTCAACATATTTGCGTGAGTTTCCCTGGTCTTGCATGTTGCAGATCAGGACCGACGGGTTCACACGTTTTGCCGCACGCGCGGCGGCCGCACCGCAAGCCAGAAAGGCCTGGTGGAGACGCTCGTGCTGCACCAGCTCGCGCGTTACTTTCTCGGCTAACTCGACATCGCCTTTAAGGTGCACGTTGAGCCAGATGTTGTCGGGCATCATGGTCAGCGTTTCAGCCAGCGTCGGAATCCGCTCTCCGCGAAAAGCATCTGCTTTCCACCCTCCCGCGTCCAGTTCTTGCAGTTCGTTCAAACTTCGCGCCGATACTGGTCCCGTACCATTCGTCGTCCGGTCAAGGGTCGCGTCATGCATCAATACCAACGCGCCGTCAGCCGTGAGTGCCACATCAAACTCGATCATATGGGCACCCAAACGGATTGCTTCTCGGAACGCCGTAATCGTATTTTCCGGGTGGGTATCACTGGCACCTCGATGGGCGCAAATACCACGCGTTGGCATGCTCTTCCAGGATTTGGAGCGGTGTGATTCTCGGTCCTTCCCAAAACCACCCGCACCGACCAGCACCACCGACAAGAACACATTCCAGCACACTTGTTGTTTCACAGTCGTTCTCTCCTTGCGGTACCAAACCGACACACCAGCATTGGTGCACCCACACCGAGAACTGTCCCTGGTAACTGTCCCCGAGAGTTGTCGTAAATAGCGACCGCCAACATCGCTGTCAACCATATGGCGGGATCGATACAGCCGACCAGTTAACGCAGCAACTCCAAGGTGTACTCAGGGCGTTGGGGCATCATTAACGCAGCATGACAATAGTAGGGGTAAACACTCCACTCCACACAGGTAATCAAATCAGGGGCTCCGTCTCCGTTAAAATCACCCGGCCACGGATGCGGGCCATGATTCGTAATGCGAATCGGTTCGCCAAAACAACGCAGGGTTTGCGGGTTGGCAAAGACCGGGCGCTGACGCGTGCCACAGTTGCGGAGCAAGTAAATACTGCCGCCTTCCAACGTCCCATGATGGGATCCAGCCACGCTGTAAATCAAATCCTGCAGCCCGTCCCGGTCCCAATCGACAGCCCTGAACGATTCCGTCCAATGAACTCCCCGCTCGACCACGCGATCGTCCAAGGTGCGTCCATCGGACAGTTCCAATGTCCCCTCTCGACGTAAACGTAAGCCCTCATCAGGACCACGGTACTGGACAAACAACACCGCCTGACGTCGCAACCCATCCAGTGTGACCAGGTCCATCAGGCCATCACCATTAAAATCCGCGAACGCAGCGCCCGTCCGCCAAAAAAAGGGCCGCTCGGGCTCCAACGGGTAAACGCCGTTGTTCGACTTCGGAGCGCTGGCTCGCCGCTGCGACCGCTTACGCAACTCCGCAGAATCCGGGTAACCTTCGCAACGTAACTGACGGCGCTGCTCAAACAGAGGGCGCTGAGGAGTCCCTCTGTTGCGATACCAATACAACCGGTTCGTTTCGTTCGGCAACATCAGGTCGCGCAAACCATCTCCGTCCCAATCAACAAACGTGGGGTAGGAATAGCCCATGTTATGACTGCTCTGGGGAGGCCCTAGTAGTTCTCTGCGTACCAGCTGAATCGGCGCACCGGCCGCGACCAGTCGCTGGGCCTCGGCAAACATTGGCCGCAACCCGTTACCGTCGTTGCGGACCAGTCGCGGACGCCCATAGCCATCGCCAATCAGCAAGTCAGGGTCGCCGTCGTCATCCCAGTCGCACAAACAGGGCCACGCCTGGTCACCCAGGGCCAAAACGGCTGAGATCGACTCCGCCCGACCTAGATGCTCAAATCGTGGAGGTGTGCTGGCCATCAGCTGGTAGATGTGGATCTGTTGAAACCGTGACTGCACAAGCAACAATCGCTGCTCACCCACCGAGGCCGCAGCCACCATCGTGCAATCCTCGCGGGTCACACCAGGCAGCGGACGTGGCGCAGAAAACTCAGGCGGATGTCCGCCTTGGTTACGGCGCCAAACCAGCCGATTTCCACCCAGTAACGGTGAATTCTGCAAGCCCACCGCATCAGGTCTGTCATCCCCATCCAAATCACAGAAGCAGCTCCCCCGCCCTACGTCGAGTTTTACCGGCTTGTCAGGTTGAAAAGGCCACCCCGACCCACGATTACGGACGTACTGCCCCTCGACAACAAGGTCGAACGCCCCATCACCATCCAGATCTACCACCCGACACGGGTCGTACCCGGCGACAGGAACCACACCGCTGGCACGGTAACTCCGCTGTCCACTCGATCCCGTGACTCCGCTATCGAGATAAAACTCAACCGCCTTTCCGCCTGGCCGCGCGTAGACAAAGTCAACCCGTCCGTCATCATTGAAATCGGCCCAGGCCGTCGTGTTGTAGGCGCTGGAAAAATCTCGCGACTCGGCGCCCGCCTGATCCACCTGATAACGAATCCGCCGCAAGTCACCAAAGCGCCAGCGTCCTGAAGACTGCTGCGCGGGATAGAACACCACACCGCCGGTAGGTGCTCCCGGACGGTAAAAGTAATTCCAGGTTCCAACCAAATCAGCGCGTCCATCACCCGTAACATCGTGCAATCCCATCGATTGGAAGAGTGTAATCGGCGCCGGTTTTCCCATGTTGTAACGCAACAAATCACCAACCCCGATCGGCGGCGTGTAACCTTGCGGACGAAGGTTCGTCCGCCGTGTCGTGACGCCAAATCGAATCTCAAATTCATGATGCTGCGGCACACCAACAACCCATTGCAAACGGCCACGACTGCCATAGGCAAACTCTTCATGCAATGCCACGGGAAGGGACTCCCCGGTCGCCAGATTGATGACCTGGATCGAATTGGGATCGAGCTCTGCGTCCACGCCCACCCGCCGAATCCACGCAGCAAAGTCGATGTGGGGATCGAGGGGAGTGTTCTCAAAAGAAAGGGGGGTGGTTACCGCAAGTCGTAGCCGCAATACGGGGCTCGCCGCGGAAAGCAGACGTCCCGATACGACCAGCAGCAGTCCGACCAGCAGGCAGCAACTGGCGTAACCGCCACGTGCACGCAAGTGGTACGGCCGGATGGCAGAACGCATCGTCATGGTGCGCCACTTGTTCGTGGCTACCTTTATCATGGTTCAGCACGCTGGCCAAACGCGACACGCACCGGAATCTGTATCGCACTCCGATGAAAGCCGCTATCAACCGCGTGTACGGTGATCCAATGGCGCCCCGGGTGTTCGCCACGCAAATCCCACAAGTAGTCGGGCTGGTCGGTCTCCGCCACCAAGCGGTTGTCGATAAACCACCGATAGACGCTAATCTCCCGGTTACTTTTGGCAGTCGCCTCAACACGAACCACAACGTGGGCAGTTGCCAGCGTCGCCTCGAATTGAGGCTCCAGAATAACCATTTCAGGCGCCGGTTCAACGAAATGCTTGTGTGCCAGGCGGTCGCAATCCAGAGCCAGTTGCTGCCCGTTTGCGCCATAAAATCCAATGCCCGGCATTTCCGGCGCGTAACGACGCAGTTCACCGATCAATGTGTCGAGATTGGCGGGAGTCAGCGCGTGCCCGGGATGATAATCCTCGGGACGACAGATGTGCCCGAGCATCACGACATGCCGCTCGATTGCTCCGCACGCGCGGGCCGTGTCAATACGTTTCTTGATCCCCTCCAGACCAATCGCAAAGCCCCGTAGGGGAAACTGCTTGTGGGTGCTGGTGTACCCCTCTTGAATCAACAGGTCGATATGTTTCTGACCGGCAGCCTGAGCCATCTTGGACTCACCGCGGTAGTAATAAGCAGAGAGCCGCTCCGGAAACGCGCGTTCCGCAGCGCGAAAGGCATCCCCCAGCCAGTCCATCTGGGCACCTGGCAAGTTGGACTCGTGGCCACAAAAACCAATCGCGTTTGACTGAGCGACATTGGTGTAATAGTGCTGGTAGGCCGTCCGGTCTGGCAACCAATCGATGGGGCCCCCTTCCGCCCACGTTAGATTCGCGACCCCACGTGGTGCCAACCAAACGCCCTGCCCGCTGTAGGTCGTCATATTGATCGTGCGCAATTGGCGCCATTGCGCACGACTTCCCGCGTTGTAGTAAACCATGTAATAAGGATCCCGGACGGGTGGCAACGACGCCGACGGATAGAGTGCCAGTGCGCGGCTTTCCGCTTCATGTGGCGACGGCGGCACACCTTCCATATCAATAATCAGCGCGGGTCTCGTTCCCTCCTTGGCTTCCGATGCGGCGCACAACAACGACCAGGTCCCTTGATCAGGTTTCCCAAAAATAGCTGGGCTTGTCGACACCATCAGACCGTAATTCGGCATGCCACGGTACAACCACCGACTTACCATCTCGGTAATCTCGAAATCAATCTTCCCGGGTTGGCAGATGACCTTTCCAGTCTCGAGTTCCGGACGCATCGTGTAACGGACGTTGGCGTGACCGGCACGCTGCGGCCAGCCGCTCTTGTCACCCAATGGCGAGGAGGCGGTGGCGTGGGTATTCCAACGCGTCATAGCGGGCGCCACGTGAGTCACTTTGCGCTGCGGATTCTTGGCTTCCAAGACATGCAAGCGCAGGACCGCTTTCCGTACCCGTCCATGTCGCATCGCCATAACCGACGTCAGGTCAAATCGCATCAAAATGTGATCATAGGCGGACCAGGCCCGTCCATGTCCGGCGAGCGTCGGAGCTGTGAAGGAGGCAACGCCATCGGTCCGTACCCAACCGTCGGTGACCTGCTCCGGACCGCGAATCACAATCCGCTTCACAGTGGCTGGCGTAGCCGCTGTCGCCGACAGTAAGACAGCTTCCAGGAGCAAACACAGCAGGCACCACTTTGTCGCAGTCTTCAACATGGACATCTCCGGTCTGAAAGCACTCGGATCGAACCACGCACCACCGCCCGAGAGGTGGCGAGGCCAGGCGACGGCCCGTCCGGAAACTACAAAATAATATGTTTGGTCGTTTTCAAGATTGCTTCAATGGTATTGGAGCCAGCGCGCTTGCCGGGCCAGTCGGGTTTATTGGCGTGCCGCCATTTCTCATAGCCATCGGTCACGTCACGGTTCTTGAGCTGCAACCTTACGCGCAAGGGAAACTGGACCAGATAGGGACGGTACCGATTGATCTGACGCAGGGCGCGGCGCGCACCGGCCGCAATCGCCTGGCGTGTGGTTGCCGGGCTGTCGAGCTCGACACTGCCATCCTGGCGGCGCCGCTTCACCGACACGCCTACCACATCAGGCCCGAGCAACTCGCGCACTTCACGGCACAACCCAGAACACCCCGTCACCATGACGATCGGCACGCGATGGTCGTGACCCGCAACAATCGCATAGGCGGCCACTTCCCCTCCCTCACGATCATTGAACCAGTAGCGGCGGCGGCGTCCGCTCGACCAGGTGTGCGCCAGAACACCATCCTGGGCACCTTCCATGGCGTGCAGACCGACGAGCATCACCCCTTGAAAACTCTCGTCCAACCCATGCAATAACCCACCGCCACCGGGGAGTAAAACCGCCCTTGGGTCGAGTCGGTCCGCAATCAGATTCTTGTCGCGGAAACCATCATCCTTGACATACACCTCGGTTGCCCCGGCTGCGAAGCTACCAGCCACCGCCGCGTTGACATCGTCCGTCATCAACTCACGGTAGCGCCTCGCTTTGGGGTCTCCCGGTTTGAGATTGCGTGCCCAGTACTCATTGACCCCGGTCGGGCCTTCACTGTCGACGGCAATATAGATCTTCACAGACTGCGATGCGGTCACAGCCTTCTTCCGGGTCCCAGCTACTTCCACAGTAAATTCGAGTTCTTCCAGAAAAGGCACATGCGGGCGGACCGCTTTCGTTTGCAGAACCACGCCGAGTTGATTGTCGCCACGCAACGGAGGGCAATTCGTGAGTTTCAGTTCAAATCGCGTCCCGGGTAATCCGCTACGACGTGCCCCAGCAGGAAACCGTTTCAGCTGCCGCTCGGCAATGGGCTTACCATTGATATCGATCGCCAGCTGGTCGTTTTTTTCCAAGTGGTAAATCCAAAATGTCATCCGCCCTCTCAGCGATTCCCCATTGCGTCCGTCCGCCATACGAAATGGCAAAATGAGCCGTTTACCGACGTTGTCTCTGGAAAACAAGAGTGTGGGGCTGTTTTTATGTCCTAGCGGACTCGCGCCCTCGTCGTACCAGGGATAATTCCTAACTGGCGGTTTGCGTGACGAGATGCCCTTGCCCATCGGCAGAAAGCGGTAGGTCCGAGTTCCTTCCCAGACACGTTCCGGTGTACCGACCGCCTGCGTCCACTCTTCAATCCGACGCCGCTGCTCGGGAGTGGCGGTGACTTCGCGACCAAAATGGATGCCCACGTTCCAGAACGAAATACTATCCGCACCATAGGTGTAATAATTGGCTGCCGCACCACGGGCTTCCTCCGTATTGAGCAGCATGCTGAGATAACCGGCGGCATGCTTTCCCGACTTGGCGACTCCCCGGTCCACCGGCACGGGCGGTCCAGCAGTGAAAGTACCGATCATATTTCCCATCGTCACGATGGTGTCGACACCCGCTGGGCGGGCAAACTTCGCGAATTCATCAACCCGTAGTTGGGGATCGGTGTTGTTCCAGGTGGAAACCACCACAAAATCGACCCAGCCTCGTTTGACCCACGTTTCAATATCAACCCCAGCCAGCCAGCACGCGTGCAGGGATTCGGGCACACGGACACCTAAGGTCAACCGTTTTCCATTTTTTCGCGTACGGCCTGCGGAATCCATCATCTTGCGGATACGCTCCACATAACGCGTCATCACCGGGGCCTTCTGGCGTCCCTGGTCGCGTGGAAAGTGTTTGGCCCAACGGACAAAGTTCAATTCCAGGCCGTCCACCGGGTAGTCATGGATGATCTCCGCCATGATTCCCAGGCGGTGATCGCGAACCGCTTCGAGGGAATAGTCCAGCGCCGTCTCGTTGGTACGGCCATCCGGCTGCTTGATCACGTACTCGGGATGATCAATCGCAAATTGAGGACAGAGGTCGTCGTAAACATTGAGCCGGCGGTGATGCGTATCACTCATACGGATGGCGGCCAGGACCTCCTTACCCTTGGCCTGCATATGCTCGGTCACCAACCGCAGTGCATCAGTACCCTCGCGCTTGAGCGCCCGCATGGCACGGATGTATAGATGGTCGTCGGTCTTTCGGCGCGCCCCATACTCTTCACCCGCTTTCGTGTCGTAAAAACAGATATCTGGCGTGCTCGCCAAGAACACAAAGGTCGAAAAGGGGACCGCCGCCGACTCCCGGTCAAGCCACGCCTTGATGAAAGGACCCGGGTTTTTCCCGGGTGCCTCACGCAAGACTTGCGCATCGTCATTGAACACCGTGCGGGGAATCCGCTGCTTTGGCTCGGCAGCCAACACAGTGGCCACCAATCCCATCAACATCAAACTGGCCATAGTACGTAGTGCCATCACATTACCTTTCCACTTCGACTTCGAACCCGCTGACGAAAACAGTCCGCTGGCTGCGAGCCACCAGCGGAGCTGCGTCACTCGGCGTGACGCCGCAATCGGCGCGCACAGACCAGGCCGCCACTTTACGATCGGTTCACACGACTCCACTTGATTTTCGCACAAAAAATCCGGTTGTTGCTGCCATACTTCTCAAAACCACCTGGTGGCGGCTGTTGCATCCACTCTGTCGTAATCACCCAAGTCTCCAACGGACTGATGTGCACCACCCCGAAGTTTCCCATGCGCGTGCCGGTCTCTGGCACGATGATTTGCTCGCTGTCGCGCAGCACCACCAACTTCTGAGGGTCCACCCGAGCCAGCAACAACGGCGCGCGGTGCCGAAACACGTGATCGTTATTCACCCCACGGCGCGTGTAGACCAGGAACAAGCCCTCCGAATGGGTGACCCAGTGCTGCTGTGTGTTGTAGCTCCCTAATTCCCGCCCATCATCAAATCGCCAGGGACGCAAGGGTGCATAATGTAAACCGTCCTCACTGCTTGTCACATAAGCTCGGTCCACCGTGCGCAATGTCAAATAGAACCGACCTTGAAACCGGGTCAACGATGGCTCCGAAAGTCCATCCCCCTGCTTCGGCTCCAACTCCAACTCGTCACCATGCTCCAGATAACGCAGTGTCTGACCGTCGAAACCGCAACGCAATACGGTAACGCGATGGTCCGTATTGTCCGGCTGCGGGCGAAAATAGACCGGCAGCAGTACATCACCGCTGGGCAGGTCAACCCGCTGTGTACAGCCGGCGCTACAGTTCTTGAATTTTGGCAGCGCGGGTAACTTGATCCGCTGCCACGCCGACCAGGTCCGTCGCCGCGTATCGTAAACCGCGTAAATCGGATCACTCGGCGAGGCGCTGTACTGTTCGTTGTCCTTGTACCAAAACGTCTTTCCCGTGCCCAACAAACGGGCTGTCGCAGCATGCCATTGCGGTGTGAAATCGCAAGGTGCCACCTCGATTCCAGGCCCCATACGACGCCGCTGAAGACCCGCGTGGGCCACCGGTCCCTGCCACGACCTGCCTAGATCGGGACTGCGAAAATCCTCCAAACCATCAAAAATGTCATTGCCGCGGACGAAGTGTTTTTGCGTGGTCATCACGACAATCGGAAAACGGGATTGATTACCACCCGTGAAAGGAGGAATCGCACCCGCCCGAGAATGAACATAACACTTGTTGCCATCCCATCCCGCGTGAATCACCGCGAGCCCCAAATCGTAACGCAGGGTCGCGGGTGCGTTGGCGGGTAGAGCCGTCTGTGCCAGGGGGAGACCCGCCGCAGCGGCCAGTAAGGTGCGTCGCGAAGTAGACATCCGTTCGACCTTGAAATTTGTTCGCGTTCCAAGAGACTCATCACTGCCGATAACCAAACAGCCACCGTGCGATCGTTGTACCGACATTCCGAGCAGAATGAACTGCACCTGCTGGAATGAATAACGTATCACCGGCGGGCGGGTGATACAGCTGCCCCTCAATTTCAAACTCCATCTCGCCATCCAGAACCAGCACCAGTTCGTCAGTCGGGTGCGCAAAATCTTCCCAGCGTTGGCCGGGCCGATCCGTCCATAGCTCACAACTGAAGCCGCGACCTCTCCAGTGCTTAGCGATTTGCTCGCGATCCACCATGCGTATCACACCCGTGTCCATTGGGCCTGGCTGCTATCGACTGGTTCGTGCCACAGCGTCAGTCTTACTTGCCCACTACCCCCAACTCGGCAATGGAAGCCCAAGGACCACCGTTGACCTCGGACAGCACGCGCAAACGCACATATCTGGCTTGGACTGTCTTGCATTTCACTTCCTGCGGTGAGCGGGTTTTCTTGAATTCTACCTTCACGATCGGCGGCGCAAATTCCCCAGAAACGGTTGCCACGGAAAACTCACAGCGGGCGACCGCTCCATTCCAGCCACCGTCCTGACGGGCCAGGTAGCGAAACCCCTGGACCGATCTGAGGCGACCTAAATCGATGACCAGCTCATGGGGGTGCTGCGCCAACTGTGCCTGAAACTCCGTGTGCCAATGGGTCCGAGGGTTTCCATCGATGGCGTGGCCCGCCAACCGTTTGTTGAACCGGGACTCACTGCTGGCGCGGACAATCTTCCAATCTCCACTCGGCACCAGGCCTTGCTTGGGCAACGCATACACTTTGCGCCGAACTGGCGCCCGGCGCCGTCCACCGAATTTGGCAAGGCGGTCTTTCTCATGCATCGCACGATCGACAAACACACCTTCCTTGACCGGTTCGTGCGCCTGCTTGGCAAACAACTTGAGTTGGTTCAGCCTGTCCGGCTGCGCGGCGGCCAGGTTGTTCTGCTCACCTGGATCTTCCGCTAGGTCATACAATTCCCAGGCACGTTTGCGGCCGGGCTGAATTGCTTTCCAGTTACGCGACCGCACCGCAATTTGGCCCGCTAGTTCCCAGTACAAATAGTCGTGCTGCGACTGTTCTCGTCCCGCCGCCTGGGGACCGAGCAGCGTGGGGACAATTGAGAGGCCGTCCACGTCCGGGGGTGCCTCGGCGCCCGCCAACTCGGCGAGCGTCGGCAGTACGTCGGGAAAATACCAGAGCTGCTTGCTGACCCGCTGGGGTTTGATCTTTTCAGGCCAGCGCACGACCATGGGAATTCGCAAGCCGCCTTCGTAGAGGTTGCCCTTCTTCCCGCGAAATTCAACTCCGGTGGCCGGGTTTACATTCGCCGCGTGAAACCCGCGCGGGTGTTGGGCGTCACGAAAATAGTCGTTACCGCCATTGTCACCACAAAAAAAGACAATCGTGTTTTGGTCGAGTTCCAGGCTGCGCAACAACTCCAACAACGCCCCGACCTGGCGATCCACCATCGTCACCATCGCCGCATAACGCCGAGCGGGTTCAGGCCAGGGCTGGTCCCGGTAAAGCTCCCAGGCAGGATCGGAATCGGGAATATCAAAAATGCCATGGGGGGGGGTGACCGGCAGGTAGCAGAAAAAAGGACGGTCCTTGTTCTCACGGATAAACTCCATGGCGCCGCGGACAATTTGATAGTGCGAGTAAACCTTACCCTGACTGCCACCACGATTTCCTGGCAGCGGCACTTCGCTGCTGTTGCGAACCAGGTAGGGAGGATAATAACTGTGTGCATGAACCTGATCGTAATAACCGAAAAACAAGTCAAATCCATGTTTCTCCGGCACGCCCGTCGAGCCACGGCCACCGCATCCCCACTTGCCAAAGCCGCCCGTGGCGTAGCCCACCTGTTTGAGAACCGAGGCCACGGTCAGCTCGTCGGCACGCAATGGAGTACCACCGCCGTTGGAACGGACTGAAGTATGGCCACTGTGCTTTCCGGTCATCAAGCAACAGCGCGTCGGCGCACAAACCGCAGAACCGGCCAAGGCCTGGGTGAAACGCATCCCCTCACGCGCCATACGGTCGATCGAAGGAGTCTGTATGTGGGGATGACCCAAACACGACAACTCATAGTAGCCCAGTTCGTCCGCCATGATGTAGACGATATTGGGGCGTTGTTCGACCGCCAGAGCGGGTAACACCCAACCGATCCCCATGGCTACGATGCACAACATCCGCTTCATTTCATCCTCTCACATCTTTGCGTAGCGTGCCGTTTCCTGCTCTTCAGTCCGGCTGAAGACTTGGCAAAGCTCCTGTTACCCACACTGTTTCCCACAAACCCGCACTCCCGGTCCCGGGCGCAATCCTCGACTTGGGCACGGATGTAATTTCACGAACCTCAGCGAGCTATTACCACGCATCATAGGTTTCCACTAATCATAGGGTACCGGCGATCAAAAAGGGAGGAATTGTACGACACCCCGCGCTGGCGCCTGCCTGCTCACTTGCTGCCGGCAGCGTTCTGGGAACCTGTCACCATCGCAGCCGGCGGTTCTCACACAGGCAGCCACTTCCAGAATCAAACCCAAGTTCTTTGCAGTGCGACAAAACGCCGCGTAGAATCGCAACCACCTCCTTGTGCCCGAGCGCATCTCCCCTACTTGGCGGCAGCAACGATGAACAGCAAAACCAACCGGCAGTGCTCCTGGCTCTTCACTCCCCTGCTGGTAATTCTCGCTGCGTTCACTGCTCCGCTCGACGGAGCTGACGCACCGCGGGCCGCGATCCAGCCAGCCCAAGACGCGCCACAACCCCTGTCGCCCAGTGACAGCGCCGCGAAAATCCAGTTGCCCACAGGCTTCCGTATCGAGCTGGTCGCCAGCGAACCACTGATTCGAGAACCTTCCTGCCTGGCATTTGACGAACGGAATCGCATCTTCGTCTGCGAATTGCATGGCTACAACATCGAAGGACACCTCGATGTCACAGAATTGAACAAGACGGGTGTACTCGACAAGCAGGTCCGCCGGATCCGCTGGGAGTTGCGCGGAGGCAAGATCGCCGAAGAAGCTGCCCGTCGCCAATTTGGTGTCGTCAAGTTGCTGACCGACTCGGACGGGGATGGCGTCATGGACCAAGCCACCGTTTGGGCCGATGACCTGCCCCCTTGTTACGGTGTCTTGCCCGCACGAGAGGGTGTTATCGTGGTCTGTGCGCCCGACATCCTCTACCTCGGCGACCGGGACGGCGACGGTAAGCCAGAAATCCGCGAAACCCTGTTTTCCGGTTTTCGCACCCGTGTTCTCGAACGCGGTATCAACAACCCACGCTGGGGTCTGGATAATTGGATCTACATTGGCGGTGGTGGCACCGGTGGCACCATTCAAGGACCGCGACTCGCGCAACCGGTCGAACTGGGAAACACCGATTTTCGTATCAAGGCCGATGGTTCCGCCCTCGAGCCAGTCACAGGACGAGTCGGCACGTTCGGTTTGACCATCAACGACGCAGGGGACCGGTTTCCCTCCACCGGTGGACGGCCCGCGACATACGCGTTGCCACTGCCACACCGCTATCTGACGCGCAATCCCTATGTCGCAACGCCCGACACGACCTATTCCGCGGCGACCTACAACCGTGGCTTCCGCATTAGTCAACCGCACCCCTGGAGAGTCAAACGCCAGCAGGACCCCGCTTGGGTCAAATTTTATGGAGCCCGTGAAACCAACAGTAATTTCTTCTCTGGCGGATGCAGTAACGAATTTTACGGTGACAGACTGTTTCCTGCGACTTACCGAGGCAACCTGTTCTATTGCGAACCCTCCTTGAATATCGTCCACCGCTGCATCCTTGAGCGGAGTGGTGCCGGGTACCAGGGGCAACGGGCCGCAAACGAACAGGAGTCTGAATTTCTCGCCTCCACCGACCAGTGGTTTCGACCGATGAACTTGCGTGTGGGGCCAGAGGGCGCCCTCTACATTGTGGACATGTACCGAGAGATCATCGAAGACTACTCGGCGATTCCACGTTTCCTGCAACAGCAATACGGCCTCGACCGCGGCAGTCAACACGGCCGTATTTGGCGACTGCTACCAACGGGCCAACGCCCGCGTAAGTGGGTCGATTTCTCTCAATTAACGGGCCGGCAGCTGGCCCGCGCAACCGCGGACACAAGTCTCTGGCGACGCCTTACTGCGCAGCGCCTGCTGGTCGAACGCCAAGACACTTCGGTCGCATCCCTGTTATCCCAACAGTTGCAAGCTGATGTTTCACCGCAAGCCTGCCTGCATGCTCTGTACACGCTGGATGGCCTCGGCCGCCTGACCCCAGCCGATGTCGCGGTCGCACTCCAACACACCCATTACACGGTGCGTCTGCACGCGTTACGACTTGCCGAACATTGGCTTCACGACGATGAACAACTCATGGCTGATCTCCACACTATGCGCTACGACACGGACCCCGCGGTACGCCTGCAACTGGCGATGACAGCGGGCGCAGGTCCCCTGCGGGAAAGTCTCGACATCCTAGCAACGCTAGCCCAGAAACATGGCGAGGAACGCTGGATGGAGGCCGCCATCCTCAGTTCGGCCAGCGACCGATCCGGTGAACTCCTGCTGCGACTCTTGCAATCATCGCTGCCCAGCCCTGGTACTCGCAGACTCTTGGAGCCCTTGGCAATCACCCTTGCCGCTCGTCGAGATGGTCCCGCCATGTCACGTACCTTGGCGCTGCTCACCACCCGGGACAGCACCTCACAGGCGCTGGTACTCGCCGGCTTGGTAAAGGGCATTACCCGCGGCAAACAGCCCGTGCCGCGTGCGGAGGATGGCTGGGCGGCGCTGACTCGCTTGCTGGCCAGCCAAGCAGACAAAGTTCGTGAATCGGCTACCCAACTGGCAGCCCACTTACCCCTGGCCAACCCGGCCCAACTGAAAGCCATCTTTGCTGAAGCCACAGCCCACGCCCTGGACGAAAACTCTCCACTGTCGCAACGTCAACAAGCAATCCACGTCATGGCCAGCGCGTCATTCGACCAGCTGTCTCCACTGGCGGGTCGACTCCTGGAAGTCCGCCAACCACTGGAATTACAACTCGCCGCAGTGACCGCTTTGGGAGCTTCCCGTGATGATCGAGTCGCCACGCTCTTGCTGGAAAAGTGGTCAGGTTTCACACCTGAACTGCGCAGCATCGTATTGAGGACAATCTTTGCCCGCAGCAATCGACTTGCCGCATTACTCACTGCCTTAGAACAGAACGTGGTGCGTGGCACCGAACTCACCGCCAGCGAACGCGAGTTACTCCTCACCCACCCGGACCAGCAACTTGCCAGGCGCGCGCAAGCCTTACTGGTCGAGGCCACCACAGATACCGAACTACAACGGCGGATCGACACTTATCAGCGTGCGCTACAAAACCCGCGCAACGTGAAACGTGGAGAACAACTGTTTACCAAACACTGTTTAGCCTGCCATCAACTCCAAGAAGCGGGACACGCGGTCGGCCCGCGACTCGGCTCCACAATCAATCGACCCGACGAGACCATACTGCTCGATTTACTCGACCCCAGTGGCCGAATTGAAGCCGAGTATCGCAGCTACACGGCAATCACAGAGGACGGCCGATCCTTCACCGGGGTACTAGCTTCAGAATCCCCAACAAGTATCACCCTGCGGAAAGAAAAGAATGCTACCGAGACCCTGCTGCGGCGGAATCTCGAATTCCTCCGCGCTTCAGCCGTCTCGTTAATGCCTGCCAACCTGCACGAACAACTGGGACCGCAGGACGTGGCTGACTTGATCGCCTTCTTGCGGAAAGCGTACGGACGTGGCAAACCGCAATGACGAGGACCAAACGACTCGCCGATCGTTGTCTGGAACCGAACGACTAGCCCGCCGGAACTACCTCGGTGAAATTGACTCTCTGGGAGTTTCAGGATGCACGACTTTAAGTCCCGTATCTGCCTGCTACTCGTGAGCTGCTATCTCGCGGCGCCTCTGTATGCAGAGGACCCGCCACCGCGTTTGGGAGGGCCTTACAAACTTCTCGCGGCTGATTTCACTGGCGATGGTCAACAGGATCTGGCTGTCGGTTTTCACGACCTCGGACTGCTCACACTCGAACGCGGTGATGGACGCGGACATTTCGAACACCTTGCTATCACGCCCCTGCGACCGGCGCAAGGCAATGGATTCGTCGACGGGAGTTACAATTTCGCGAGCGCCGATCTGGATGACGATGGACGGCTCGATTTGGCCATCGGCTGTCGAGGAAAATTCGTGTTGCTGATGCGTAATCAGGGAAACGGTCGCTTCCAGCCGATGGCACGTTTTCCCACCGCGAGTTCTGCCAAGGGGGTCGCGCTAGCAGACCTTGACCAAGACGGTCTGCAAGACCTTCTCTATACGGCGCGCGGAACAGCTCGTAGCGGGGATACCAAGACTGGCATACTCTATCTCCGCCGTGGTCAGGGTCGCTGGAAATTCTCCAAGCCCATCACTCTGGAAGCAGGCATCTCCGCCTACTACATCGATACCGCCGACCTCAACGGGGACGGCTTCCTGGACGTCTTGGTACCCAATGAGTTGGGGCGAACCGTATCGTTCTGGTTGAATCCGGGCAAATCTATCTTCAAACAGTTGAAACTGTTACGCAGGCGTGTCGTCACCACCTCGGGGGTCCGCATCAATGATGTGCGCGCCCGCGACTTCACCGGTGACGGACATCTTGACATCCTCAGTGCCAACTGGTCGTCCTCCACGATCTCGCTCTTCCCCGGGCGGGGTGACGGTACATTTGGTAAAGAGCGTCTGACGGCGGCAGGCAAACACTGCGTCTTCTTCGCGGTTGGCGACTTCGACCGCGACGACGACTTGGACTTCGCCGTGACACACTGGACCGAAGATTTCGTGAGCGTCTTTCTCAACAACGGCCGCGGCCGCTTTGCGGCGCGGACCGACTACCCGACAGCGCTGGGAAATTACGGCGTGCTGACATTCGACGCCAATGGTGACGGCCTGCTTGATCTGGTTACGGCAAACTACCGGCACCGCAGCATCTCTCTCCTGCTTGGCCGCGGCAACGGACAATTTGACCAGGCGACCACCCTGCGGAGGAGTTTCCGCGAAACCAAAGACGGATTTATCCAGGAAAAGTAGCCGTGACCGGCCCTCTGGTTGCGTTGCGCAATCGACGCCGAATCGAGACATCCTATTCGAGACGCTGATAGGTGATTAACGCCGCCGATCGCCTCTGTTTGAGCGTGATTAGCAACCCCTCGTCAGCGAGCGCAGCCCCTGTCATTTCGGACGCCTCCGGGTGATCGAGATCCTGTACCCGGTAGCGCGCCCGCGGCTCCAATCCACGAAGTCTCAGTTGCATGGAGGTGACGGAACTGTTGGGACGACGAAAGGCCTGGACTACGCCACCACCCGACTCCGGCCGATCAAACTGCCAGGCCATCCAGACGTCGTTTTCGGTGCGATGTGCGGTCAGTGGATAAAAATCACCCTCATAGTAGGGGATAATCTGCCGACGCTGCGCAAGCCGCAGTCGACACGCCGCGTAGTCGAGATCGGGATTACGCACATCCCAAATGAGACTGTTCGCCGGCGCCATTTGACTGCGGCAGGTATAGGCATCCGACGTATTCATTCCGGTCCCGAAGTAGGGAATCCAGAACGCCATACCGTAGGTGAGTGTCTGCATACCCGTCGTTTCATAGGCGTAATCGCTTCTCCACAACGGGACGGCGCGGCGCAAGGCCTCTAGCTCGTTACGGCTACCACCACCGGAGCAAATATCGATCCGCAACATCGGATGCCGCTGGCGCAGTTCATCCCAATAACCAAGCAGGCCTTGAATGTGCTTGATCTCGCTAATCCCTTCGCGATCAGGGGCATCGTTAGCGCGCCAGTACTGCAACGGCGGAATCCCGTCATGCCGATAGAGATCAATCCCCTGCTCCTTGATCTGCTGGTCAACATAGTTCGTCACTCCTCGCGCTGCCTCGGGGTCACCAAAGTTGACCAGACGAAAGTCCCCGCGCCCGTAAGGCGGTGGCTGCGGTGCGTCCATGCGAACCCAACAGGAGAGCGTGAAATCGTTGGGAACCTGGTTAGGAATCTTAACGCCGTAATCATTGTTAAACCGCAAAGACTGGTCACCCACGGTCCCGGATCGCCCTTTGACGTAGGCGGGCCCCCCCGTGCCGATATGCTGCCCGTCACGTTTCCCCACTGGGTCCGCGAACGATCCATCAAAATCGTAATGCTGCGTGGGTGTGACCCGGCTCTTACCGCGAAACAAATTCGCCACCTGCTGCGCCGACAATGCCGAGTCGAATACCCTCACATCATCGATGTCTCCACGAATACCGCGTGTCTGGTATTGGCGTCCCACTCCCCAGGAATCGTTGGCCGTCATCGGCTCCACATTCGGAGAAAAGGCGCGCGCGTCTAATTTACCATCGATATAGACGCACAGTTCGCTCCGCTTCGCTGCAGAATCGATCCCGCGTGTGGCAGTCACGAGATGCCACTGCCCATCCGCCAGAGGCGTTCTACCCATGGCCGTGGCGGTCGGGTTGCCAATTCCAAATACCGCCACATCCTCTACGAGTGTGAGTCCGGAATCATTCACATGCGCAGGATATTCTCCTTGAATCAAGGCATGCCCCATCCACCATTCGGCTCCACCTTTCAAAAGCCATTGGGGATGGTCGCGATCAATCGCTGAGCCCCGTGTAACGCATTCAGGAGAAAACCACAAAATCAGCTTCTTTTCGTGCTGGTGCAGGTACCGCGAAATCGGACTCAAGCCGTTGGGGAACCTTTTCCTGTTGGGTCGCCAGGTGCCAACGTTTAACCAATAGTCCTCGTAGTCATACCACCCCGCGTCAATCCACCAGTAATCAAGCTGGAGACCTTCACGAATGTAGCGATTGATGAACATCAACTGGTTTTCCTCAGTCGCGCCCGTGCTCTCCATCGTGAAGGCCGCACTCCCGGCAGCAATCTGCTGTGGTGGCAGCGCCCCATCCGCGGTGCGTGGCACATTGTGGGCGAGCATCCACCGCCGCCATACATTCTGCGCGCGAATCCAATCACCACCTTGCCATTGCAACATCGCGATCAGAGGAGTACGGACCTCCTCACCCGGCAGCAACTTGAAATGCGTCCCCTGCTGGCCGGCCTGAATCTCAATCCCCTGCCCCTGGTCGCGCGTCAGTGTTGCCGCCCACTGGCCTGGCCAACCGATGGCGAAGATGACCCCCCGCCCATTGGCTTCGAGGTTGAAAAACGGGAGGTCGTGACTGGCCGGCAACCCAATCTTGGAGGAAAGTCGATGAACCAGCTGAGGACCCAAGCGTGTTTCACGCGGCGCGTAATCGGTCGGGTCAGACATTTTGACCAGAGAATGTGGACTCCCATTACTGTGGTGCAGGATAAACTCTCCCTCATTGTCGCGTTCGTCGCGCAGGTCTAACGGTAAGATCTCTTCAATAAGAGGAGTCGGCTTCCGGCTCGTGTTCTTCAACAGTAGTTTCCATTCGACAACGGGAAACTTGACGTACTCGATAGCGACACAACGGACCTCCAACCCGGTCACTGAATCCCGAAACCGCAGCGTCACCTCACGGCGCTGCGGATCCAGTTCGCGCACCCAATAGGTACGTTCCCATTCACTGAGAAAGTCCCGAGAATCGCGCCCCCCATAGACAAACGAAAACGGGGGAGCAGTGGTCGGTGGCTTGTGCAGCGGCCCGATTGGCATATCTCCCAGCCAGACCGTCTCCCCATTCGCCATGGTCACCCGCGCAGCAGCCCAATCCGCCTGGTTAAAATCGACGTGTTCCACAACCCCGCCACCAGCATCTTGCAGCACCAGGGTAAATTCCGTGGCGCCGTCTAATTCGACACCCACGGGCACGCCGGCCACTCCTTCGCGCAACACCTGGGAACGAAAACGCTCGGCGCCGGCCACTTCGACACTGCCGATGATACGACCACGACCAGCGTTGGAATAGAAGCTCTGCACACGGTTGCTATCCACACCAAGCACCGCGTCAAAGCGTTTCGCAGGACTCGGCAGATGCACAACAATCTTTCCCGTTGAAGGGCAATACAATCCGCGGCGGAAAGTCTGCTTGTGTATTTTCAGCGGCAGCGCGCCCACCTCGGTGTGGTACACCTTGGTGGTCGCCATGTTCTTCAGCAGGCGACCCGACTTCATTTCCAACGACAGGTAACTCCGCGGACGGCGCGATACGACCTGGCCCGCCAACTTGGCGGTTACCCATTGGCGCGTCACACGCAACTCACCTTCGCGAACCGTAACTGCCTCCGCCGCAGTCAGCCACAGCGTTCCGAGCAAGGCGACCAATCCCAACGAAGCAGATCTCACATCACGAGATAAATGGAATGTCATAGGACTCTTTCATTTCGACAGTACATCGTGTCGGCGCGGACCGTTACGGAACAACTGCCACGAGGGTGCGCTAACATGTCAACGGAGGTTACTTATCTTTTGCTCCACCCAACGTTACAGAAATCTTGTATTTGTTCTGTAAGTGTGCGTGCGCAACCGAAGCATGTCCGTCTTTGGGAAACTTTTTGCAGACCGCCTGAAACGCTTTGATCGCCGATTCCTTCGAGCTCATTTCCTCAAACGTATAGCCAATCTGAAGCTGCGCCCAAGGCGCCGAAGCAGGATGCCCACCCAGTACCTGCTGATAGAGAACGAGCGCTTCCTTCGGCTGCTTGAGATTGCGGTGACAAGTCGCCATCCGCTTGTAGTTTTCCGGAAATCGCTCGTCACACTGACGATAGACACCGATCGCCTCTTGAAATTGCCCTGCATCCTGGCGCGCTGTGCCAATCGCCCATAACCAGTCAGGGGCATGGGCGACATCGAGTTTGAGCAATTCAGTGTAAACAGCAATTGCTTCGGGATATTTGGCAACCTCACGGTAGGTTGCGGCTTCCTGTCCTTTCCATTGCACCAGATGCTCCGCATCTTGAACGGCAAGTTGCCGGTAGATCGCCAGCGCTGGATCAATTTGCCGTTGCTGGCGAAAGCTGGACGCAACCTGACTAAGACCGGTGATCTTATTCTCAAACCGACGGTAGATCGTCCGTGCCTCGTCGTACTTTCCTTGCGACTTGTACCAGACGGCAAAATGTCCCAACAGCTCATCGTCGGTGCCAAACTGATTGAGTACCTGTCGATAGGTCGTGACGACCTGCGCACTCCTACGTGCTGCGTTGTGCAAACCAATGATCGACAGCCACAATCGGCGGCCCTGCACTTTCAGCTTGGGATCCTCCAGATCATCGGGCAGCTGCTGCTTGAGGTAGGCAATCGCCTGGTCCGCGAGGCGCGTCCCCTTGGCACGCTGCTCATCGCTCGCCGTCATACGTTGGATCGGACTATTCACATGGGAGACGACTTGCATCGCCAGCGCATAGGACTCGTCATACGTCGTCGCCAAGGCCTCAACACCCTTGAGAAACGCCCCGGCCTGAAAATAGTACGACGCCAGGCGGCGCGATGCCTGTTGGCAAATTCCCTGTACCGGAGGACTCCGTTGTGCCTCAAATGTCAGCTTCTTCAACAGGCCCAGGCTGGCCTTCTGGTTCTTTTGGATGTCCGCAACTTCCACCAGATCCCACATTCCCTGAGTGCTGGCGATATGTTTGGCGTGGCGCGCAAATAGTCTCTGGTAGGCTTTTTTCGCCAGGGCATGTCGACCAATCTGTTTATACGTAGCGCCGATGTAATACTCGGCCCAAACCGCTTCCGAGGATTCCGGCCAGTAATCGATGACCGATTGAAACCCCTCTTTGATTGCCGTGTTCTGTTTACGCAAATTAAGCTGGCAGATACTCCATTTAATCTGCACATATGGCGCGACCGCGCTCCTCTCATACAGCGTGAGATACTTCTCATACTCCGCCAACGCCACCATCCAATTTTTCTCCGCGAAATATTTTTGGGCGATGTTGAGCTGATAGCGTTCCACTTCGCGCAATTTCGGAATGTGTGTCTTGAGAATCTCGTCGAGTGTCTGCGCCGAACCAAGGGAAACCAGTATCAGTGGCGCGAGCAGGCATGCCAGGAACAATACGGCGTGACCTACTTGTCGGTGTCTTGAGCAGTCAGCCATTTCGCGTACTCCATGTGAGCATAAAACAACACGTTGGCACCGAGATGGTAACAAGCATTGGTAATTTCGGCGGAAACACCCGCGTGCCCGTCCGACCAGGCGTCACCGATGTCACCTGGGTGATAATAACACAGCCACCGACCATCCTGGTACCAACCGAGCGCCTGCTTGCCACCGTGAGGCGCCACATATGGCAGAAAGGGAATCGGAAACGGTACACGATGAATCACATCGTCCAGAGGCACTGCGACAGGTCGCACATCGGGCAACACACGATTCATCATCGACAGGAACTGGTTGTGGAAATGGCGACTACCTCCATTATCGCCAAACAGCATGCCGTGCTTCTCCAGCAGATACTCGCGCAGAACTTTCACCTCGTTATTGGACAACGAGATGTTCCGCTGGCCAGTCAGGTACACCACCGGCGGACTTTTCCCACGTGGGAAGTTCGTTAGCTGGGCGATCCGCCGTGACTCGGTACGTTCCGCAATCTTGTGTGTCGTCAACTCGTAGTACTTGATCAACATATTTAAATCGCCACCGACGCCATAGTCCTGATCCCAATCTCCACCCGAGTACTCCAAACGAATAAACCGCACTTTGCCACGGTTGGTACCACCCGCGAATCCTGCGCCTGTTCCTTGACCGTATCCAGGCGTGTAGGCATGCTCGGTGACCTCTTCCAGCTGTAGCTTGACTTCGTCAATCGGCGGCACCTGAAACAAGATCGAACTGAACGGGTTGACCACGAACTTCTGGCGGATCACTTTCTGGACTTTGACCACCTGGGCGACCGCTTTTGCCTCGCCTCCACCAGCCGGGATTTCGTAGATCTCGTAACACCCTTGAAACTGGCTGATCATCATGCAGACCAGCACGAACAGAAGTGAATAACTGATAAATCCAGCCAGGGATTGGTTCAACTTGTTCCGCCGGCGTCCGTAATACCAGGCGTTCGGATCACCCGGGTTCCAAATCCGAGCAGGTGTCCGTCGCCTGGTGGGCTGGTGCGGAACCCAGGAGAGGTCGCACACCTCGTCAATCGACCGGGGATCACGGCGTAAGAACAAGTAATACTGCGAAGTGGTCTCGAGAATCCAGGTGGTCCAACAAAGTCCGATCAGAAACAGGGCGCCGAGTCCGAGACGGGCCAACACACCACGCAACTCGTCCCACAGGACGACATCGGTCGCGAATAGCAGAAACTGCCAAACGCAAATATACGAAAGGGTTGCGACGAACCAGAAATGACGATCACGGCGCGTCCGAGACCGCCAGGTAACAAACAGGGTACAACCAGTCCCTGCGCCAAAAACCAGCCCCTGAAGAACGAGCGGTAGCCACTGGGTTCCCCGCCAATCAAGTGCGCACAGTACCCAGAGCAGCGCCACCGTAACGCCACCCGCACTGCGTTTCTTGTTCTCAGTCCAGGACATCCGGGCAGATCACTCCCACCATTCGACGGCCGCAGAAGCAGGAACCCGTGTTCACTGTCTCGGCTTGCCACGCGCCTAGTCCACGCCATCCAACAATTTGTCGAGGTTGTCTTCCAACGGGTTTTTCTTGGGGTCTGCCTGTTTGGCCTCACCCACTCCCAACGACTCCAGTACCTGATCAGGATTGGCAACCGGTTCACCATTCGGAGTCAAGGCAGTTGTCTCCGCAGCCGCAGGACTGACAGCAGCATCCTCCGCCACCGCTCCGGTCGTTGGCCCGCCATCTTCTGCAACAGGGCGTTCTTTCCTGGCCGCCTGCGCCGACTCATTAACTGGCCAAAAATAGGGGAGCGCCGTTCCGGCGAACGCCAGCGCCACCGACGCCACAACCGCCACAACCAGATAACGAATCAGATCGCCCTCACCGCTCATGCCGATTGCTTCCTGCGGCGTCCGTTCCTGCAGTCCCTCCAAGAACCTGCGAATTTCTGCGACCTGCCGGTCGTCTGCCCCAGCTGCTGTCAGTGGATCCTGGCCCGCTGGCACCTGGTTCAGAGGCGATTCATTCATGAGATGCTCCTTAGCTCCCGCGCGCTGGACCGACTCATCGGGGGCCCTCTTCTTCCAGGATATGTACCAGGTCGCCTCCCGCCTCGCTGATCGCCTCAATGGCGGGTTCAAAATACATCGCCTGAGCCTCATTGTGCACCTTCAGCAATACCCTCCGGTCACCGGGTGGCGCTGTGCCCAGAATCCCTTCAATCGCGGCGACCAATTGGACCTGCCCGACATTCTGGCCGTTGACGTAGTACCGATTATCGCGATCGATCAACACGCTAACCTTGGCAACCCCGGCACTCTGTACTTCCGCGGCTTTGGCCGGCTCCCACTGCAGATGGCTATCGTCTTGGGCCCGTGCCAAAATGACGAAAAATATTAGCAAGTTGAAGGCAATATCACCCATCGCCATACTCGGTACCGTGGCCGCGAATTTCCGACGTTTCATCTTCATGGCAAGTCAATTTGGCAAAACAACCTGGCGTTCCTCTTCCCGCTGAATGGTGATCACACCACCGGCGGTCTCAATCATTTCAGTGACTCGCACCCAATGGTGATAGGGTGTTTCCTTCTCACTCTTGACCACGACCACACGATCCTCTTGCCGCGGCCGCGCATCCAAGAGCCGGCTTAAACGCGGGGGAAATTCACGGGCTGGAACAACCTCTCCGTTGAGCAACGCTGTGGTTCGAGTCAAACGCACTTCGATATTCTCCATCTTCTCCTGCTGCTGCTCGATCTCTTCGCTGCGCGGCAATGTCTGGTGCCGCCCACTATCCGGTTGGACTGACGCGCACACGAGAAAAAACACAATCAAATTAAAGGCGATGTCACCCGTCGCACTGGCGGGTGGCTCGACCAGGAATTTTCTTCCACGGCGCGCGCGCATGATCCGATCCTATTGCGTTACCGGTTGGTCCGCATGCTGATTGGACACCGCCATTTGCAATGTGACGGATTCGATCAACTCCGTCGCGGACTCTTCTACATCCAATACAAAACGGTTGATCACACTAGTGAAATAGTTAAAGGCAATAAACGCAGGAATCCCAACAATTAAGCCAAAGCAGGTCGTCAATAAAGAGACCTGGATTCCGCTCGCCGCGGCGGCAACGATATTGGTTTCCCCCATCTTGGCGACAATATCCTGGAACGCCACGATCATTCCCTGGACCGTTCCCAAGAAACCCAGCATCGGCGCTGCACTGGAAACGGTTGCCAACACCGATAAATGGCGTTCCAAGGCGGCGACGATGTGCACACTATAGTCATCCATGGCCTTGACCACTTGCTCGTCGATACGACTCGAATCGTAATCGAGCCGTCGCAGTACGTAGTATTTCCTTAACCCACTGGAAAGAACCGCGGCCACCGGTCCCTGCTCCGTAGCACACAATTTCAGCGCTTCCTCCACTCGGTCTTCCTGCAGCAGTTGCTGCACCCGCCCTCGAATAGCAGCCGAATCAGCACTCACCATTTTCAAACTACGGTAGCGCTCCAGAATCACCCCCATCGCCAGTACGCCCATCAACAGAATGGGCCACATAAAAAGTCCACCTTCACGCAACAAGCCAATCACTCCACTGTCAAAAAAACCGGACGCCCAAGGCTCATCCGCGGTCCCCGACATTACGGCTCCATCGCCCGCGTCAACAGACGCGTCGTTTGGCGCGCGGTCGCCGTCACTCGCCGCTTTGGAGCGCGCACCTGTTACCTCCCCTCCGGCTGATGCGTTGGTCACTGTGGCGGAAGACGCCTCAACTGAGGGATCCTCTGTCCCGGGGCCGGTTGTCTCTTGCCCCACGAGCTGTGGGGCGGCAACCAACAGGACAATGCAGGCGATGATCCGATCGACGCAAGAACCCATGGCATTCATTCTCGGGCGTATCCTGCCCACCCGTGGCAACGGTGTGTCATGCCGCGCCATTGCGGCACTGTGATTACGTTAGTTGTCTTCCTCGAGACTGTTGGCCTCCGCTTCAAATTGCTGCAGCATCTCGGGTAGTGCTAAACGGCCACGTGCGTACTTGGCCGCTTCACTGGCAGGAAAATCCCACCGACAGCGGTTGTAACGCCGAAATGCCTCTCGATTGTTCTGCCCAAGACGATAACTTTCACCAGACCAGAAAAGCGCATCAGCGCCTAACGCACCTTCGGGAAACAATTTCGTGAATCGATCAAAAGACTCACCGGCCAGCGCAAAGTCTTTTTGTTTGTAATAACTTTGACCGATCCGAAACGCCATCTTGGCGGCGTGCTGATGGCCCTCAAAACGTTCCAGAAATTTCTTCCCCACCTGAGCAGCTACCAGGTAATTTTCCTGCTTGTAGAAATAATCAGAGATCCGGATCATCACGCTGGCAATTAGAGGACTTTTGGGATGGGTCGCCGCCAGCGTGACATAAGCCTCTAACGCATCGTCAAACTCTCCCGCTTCCTCGTGGCACTGGGCCAGTTTGTATTGGGCATCGGGTGCCAGTGTATGATCAGGATACTGTTGTAAAATCATCTCGTAGGAACGAATCGCCTCCTCCCACTGGGACAACTCCTGGGCAAATTGGCCAAGCAGATAGGCAACCCGAGGAGCATACTTCGGATCGGGGTAATCCTCCATCACTTCTCGCAAACGCCGTCGACCCGATTCGAGATCCGCCTGCTGTTCCTCATCCCGACCCAGCTCCTTGTGACTCTTGAAGAGCTCAAAATAACTTTCCGCAATGCGGAATTTCGTCTCGACCGCAAGATCTTCATCGCTGAAGGTCTTGGAAAAAGCTGATACCAGTGCATCCGTACCAACCACGACAGGTAGCTGGGTACTCCGCGCACGGTCGCTGGCTTCCGGCGCCGCCGGGTCGACATAGGTAACCGTAACTTGATCGCCGAAGTAGCTTTCAATCGTCGGCCGCTGCCGATCCGCATTTCCAGGAGTCGGCGCGTCCGCGGCCTGCAGTGGAAACGAACCGGCAAAGACGCCACTGTGCGAAGTCGTCTCTGCCAATGTCACGATTTCCTGTTCACCCTTTTCGGTCGAAATCGTCAACTCGATTTCATCACGTTCATGGGTTGCATCTTGATCCGCATCGTGCACCATCAGGTACAGTTTTTCGCCCACGTGAAGCTGCTCAATCGCTTTCTCGTACTCGCGATCCGTAACTTGCAGCGCGGCTGAGGTCACCAGGCGTCCCCTGGCCGCGAGCTGGTCCGGCTTACCCGCGGGGCGTCGCTGATCGTCATAGCGAGCAGCAATCTGATCGCTACCTGTGAGGCTCAGAACTCGGGTGACCAGATTGCGCGTCGCCCCTTGCGGCTCTTCCTCTCCCTCTGCGGCAATCCGCACACGGCCAATCAGATTGCGAGGCATGTCTTGTGTGAAAGGAACGACTGCGACACTATCCTTGCCACCTAACTGCAAAGACACCTGGCCAATAAAACGTCCAGCCTGTAATGCCGAGTTGGAAGAATCGGCATTTGCAGCCTCCCAAAACGCATTGGAAACGACACAGGTCACCTGGACTTGGGCGCCATCGGTCGTCGTCAGGACAACTTCCACCGAACTCTGGCTGTCCTTGGCCGCATCCGGGTCAATGACCTCCACTGTCAGCGGAGCTGCAAACGCCACGCGGCTCGGCGTGGCGCCATCAACCGGATCCCGGTAGACAATCTGCGGTGCGCGTTTCATCCCCGTTGGAGGTGGCACCGCACGCGACTCCAGAATGCGTATCCGCCCCGCGGTAGGCTGGTTCACCAGCACGGTAGCCAATCGTGGAACCGCGTGGCCAGGAAACGTATTTTCCTGATCGTAATATCGAATCGTCACCGAGTCGCCTTGCTTGACAGCTAACGTCACGGAATCTTCCTGGCCACCCACTTCCTGTTTGTCCACACTGGTAAAGATTTTGCGTGTAAAAACCCCTGTGTAAGCATCGGTCTCAGTCGCGGTCAACGGAATTGGCTCACCATCATTGACGTACACCTCCAAGTGGATCTTGTCTGGGGCCGCGCTTACATCCCGATCGTAATCGACGATCTCAACGACGATCTCTTCACCAGGGTCGACGCGTAGCAGCTCTTTTCTGGAAGTCGTCGTCACCCCGCTGGCGGCGACGTTGTAGTCGTAGGCAATCGGAGAAATCTCTGCGTTGTTGTAAGTCGCCTGCAACTCACGCGTTAATAATCGACTACCGGCACGAATCGACTCGGTACGCTCATCCGTGTAAGTCGCGGTAACGGTGTCACCAGCGGCAATCTCCAGAACTTCATTACTCGCCAGGGCGAGCAAATCCGCTTCCGTCGGGATGTACGTGTCACCGGTCTTTACCTCACCAATTTCGATGTGGTTAATGGAGACCGAATCCCCCAAATACTCCTGGGCTACAAACCGCAGATAACGAAGGTCTTGTTGCGGAAACCTGAATTCCCACTCATTTCCCAGCGCGATGACCTCCGGTTGGTTCGACGGCTGCAGGGAAATTCCACGCAGGTTCATCAAACTTCCGCCGGCAATCTCCTGCGGCCGGACTTCCAAGCTGAAACGACCAGGTGATTCGACCAGGATGACACCGATGGAAAGCTGCTTGAACTTGTTCCAGCCACCCGTATCACCGACCGCTACATCGAGGGCCTGGCCGCCAAACTCCACCTGATAGCGGCCACCATTACCCGGATGTGCATAATCGACCCATACCTCGTAGACTCCGGGAGCTGTCGCCTCAAATTCCCAGGAGGCGGTATCCTCTGCAGTCGACCAATTCTGGAGCTGCGCAAACCCCTCCACCTCCGCGACCGCAAATGTCTCTGTTTGCTTGTTGAGTTTGGCCGCCGCCACATCCAATTCGAGGACCGCCGCTGCCGGAACCGCCACTGGGATTGGTGGCGCCGCCGCAGGCTGTGTGACGTCAAAATCGGCAGCGTGAAACGGTACCAGCTTGACTTCGGCCGAATCGAGCCTGGCCCTTGCCCGTACTGCTTCGAGAGGCTGCTTGGCCTGCGTCGTGGCGGCGAAAATAGCCAACTCATGGGGCCCCTTCGATAGCCATAAATCGACCGCGCGGTCGCCTTTGCCCAGCGGGATCTCAACCCGCTTGTCGACAACCATCGCGGTGGTCCCACCACGCACCACTACCCGCAGCGCACCGTCTTCCGGCTGTACCAATTGCCCCGCCCACACGACGGCGAAGGGGCTAGCCGCAGCCTCGTCATCTGCCTGTTTGCTCCAGACTAATTGCGTTACTTTCGTCTCCACAACCGGCTTCGTATTACGCACCAGATTGACCACCTGTAGCCAATTGGTGTAGCCGGTGTAATTGCCAGCAAATACCCGTTGTGTCATAGCCCCAAATTGAGGTGTCACATCGGGCGCCTCGACCGCAGCGGGAAACGCAACCAGACGAAACCAGAACTCACCGTCATAACTCCCCTGTAGCACGCCGCGCACTGGCGCATGCTGCTCGGGATTAGGTGTCGAGATTCGCGCACGTGACACTGGATAGAGGTCCTTCATATCCACCGTCAAATGTTTCGGCGTGACGCCATCCGGCTGGCTTTGCCAAAATGTCTGGGGATCTTTGTCGATGGCCATCAAGGGGCTGTGACCGATCGCTGTATCCGTTCCCAAAGCACCAGCTGGCAATTCGGCGGTCTCCAGTGACGCTTCAAAGATGCCCGTATGTTCGCCCGTTTCCGTCGCCCGCACCTGAACTTCATCACTACTGTCGGTGGCTACGCGGACCACCACGCTGTCTGGCTGGGCCGATAGATCACGGTCCGCATCCTTGATTCTCAAATAGATCGGATTTCCAGGTTTAATCTGGGTCGCGGGTCGGATCTGCGAAACACGTTGATCGCGCTGCTCCGCATTCGCCTCCTGTTCGAGTTGCTGGCTAAAAGTTGCTTCCAGAGCATCCTCAATCTGACTGCTAGCTACTTCGAATTCGGCACTCGCGGCCATTTGAATCTCGACATCCGACAAAGGAACATTCTTGAACTCGGTCTTGAAACTATCCGGATAATCACACTTGATCGTATCGTCACCGCGCAACTGGAGAACCTTGTCATTCACGGTGGGTTCACCCAACGTTGTATCCAACTCAAACCGAAAGAGACCTCGCCCCGCCCCGGTGCCCACCAGTTGAATCAATTCGCGATCTCCACCTGGGACGGTGGTAATCAAAACAGGAATTTTGTTATGGCCGCGACTGATGCCCAGATCACTGTCGTGCACCACAATCGACAAAGGGGTGCCCGGTTTGTGCCGTCGCTTACTCCGTTTGCCGAGTCTGCCGACGGTCCGCAAAAGAGTGAGTTGATCGATGTAGCGTTCTTCCACTCGGTAGACTTCAGCCAGATTGTAGAGTGTCTGATTCGCCAACTGCACATTGGGCACGCGTTCCAACACACCTTGAAAAATCTGGCGTGCCTCATCTCGATCGCCCCGGCGGAACGACAACAGCCCGCGGAGAAACTCCGCTCGAACCACGGTAGCGGTATCACGACTCTGCGCTAGCTTTTCAAATACTTGCGACGCTTGTTCAAAGACCTTCTGTTCCATGAACGTCTCACCCACACCAAACTCAG
Source organism: Planctomycetaceae bacterium (assembly GCA_002709225.1). Taxonomy (GTDB): domain Bacteria; phylum Planctomycetota; class Planctomycetia; order Pirellulales; family Pirellulaceae; genus UBA9264. The sequence goes on along the minus strand of PAQH01000081.1, from coordinate 14,624 downwards.
CCTCGACGGCCTGACCCGATTCGGGATATCGATTGATCACCGTCAGAAACTCACTGCGCGCGATATCGTAACGCCGTGCGCGAAAATAATTGCGACCCAGCAATAACTGAATCGCAGCCTTGTCTGCCGCGTCAATCTCCTCGGACTCGCTGTGTTTGACCATCCAACCACGGAGTACTTCTTCGACGTAGTCGGAATTCTCATCGCCCCCAGCTCCGATCAGTGATTCGCATACAAAAACAATCAAATCGACAGGCAGTTGATTCCGGTGTTCGTCAAACAGTGGCTGATTCTCAGTAAACGTATCGAAAGCTAGCTTTCGATCACCGAGCCGCAAGTAGAGCGCCGCTTGCAAGAGCGGTGCAAGCGGACTGTTTTCATCGATGGTCAAACCGACGGTCCCCATCCGCGCATAGCTCTGACTGACAACCTCGCGCATCTGTTCTTTACGTGTTTGATTGACGTTGCCGGTCACATTAGCGAGCAGCCCGGTCGCCAAGGCAGCGGCGGCCAAATGATCCTTTCTCGCCAATGCAGATCGGGCAAATTGGGAAAGAGGGTCCCAACCCCAATAATCATTCCCCACCTGGCTGGTCGCCCGCTGATAGGCCAGCAGCCGTGCAATAGGAGGCGGCTGCTGCTCTTTTGCTTCCAAGAGAATCAATCGCGCCACCGCCGAAATAGGCGGTAGCTCGAGCTCGCTGATCGCGTTGTAGACAGTGTGCCGGTCGGCAACCTTCGCCTCCTCATCCTGTCGGACTTTGTTGATCCAACTGGACGCGGCGTTCCAGTCAAACCCCCAAGCGCGGAACGGGCGTTCGTCCTGCCGTTTACGTGTCACCGCGAGCGTCTGCTCAAATCCCGCCAGATCTCCCGCAACCATCCGTTCATTTGCCAACCAGCTTGCGTAGCGTCCGTGAAAATCGGAATCCGCCTGCAGCAGCTGTTTAATGAAGGCCACGCGCTCTGGCCCTTCCTTACGGACCAGTAGACGACTCGCGCACTCCCGCGATTCATAGTGGTTCACGTCCAACCCGATCCCAGTCGTCCAGACCGCGTTGGCCTCCGTCTCCAGCTTGTACTTCAAGAGAATGTCACCATAGTACGCCGAATAGCTCGGGTCAGGGCGCTCGACGGTCTGGCGCGCCGCGATCATCCACGCGTGAGCCCGCCTGGCCAGATCGGGATTTTTGTTGGAGTCCGCGGCCACAAATAACCTGCGACAAAGGTCCGCGCTGTATTGCGTGGCGGGAATTGCCAGCAAACGCAGAGCGGCTTCCTGGCGAACTTCCGGCGGGCTGTAATCGGTCGCGTTGTATACGAAGCTGGCCGCTGCCGACGCGTCTTTTGGAAAACGTTTGCAGTATGGAATCCAAATTGAGGCTGACTCCGCGCGCTGCTTGGCGGGCGCGTAGTGTCGAAAATAATGCGCTTGCGTCTCCGTCAATTGGCGGGCGATCAACGGTGGTAATTGACCAAAATGCCTGAGCAGTAATTCACCCCGCGCCGTGGCGGCCTGCTGTCGATTACCGGCCAGTTGCGCCAGATACAATTTCATGGTCGGATCGTTGTCCGCAGCGGTGAGCTTACGTTGCAACAACTCGGCACGCGCTTTCAAGTCCTTGTTTTTCAAGTTTGCCTTAGCCCAATTCCCTGGATAATTTCGCAAAGTGGCATTGGCCAGTTGCGCGCGACGTACGCGCAAGACCAAGTCCACCTCTTGTGCAAACTGCCCGTCATTGGCAGCGTTGGAAAACAACCAGGCAATCGCGGCACTGGTATTCCCGGACTGATCCGCCGCGCGCGCGACTAGTTCTCGAAGCGTCTGCCGCGTCTTGCCTTCGTCTTTCTGCAAATCGCGATAGACGGAAAATGCCAGTGTGTAACGCAGGTAGGTGGACTGCTCGGGTATTTTCTGGATCGCGGTCAGCAACTGCTTCTCGGCATCCGCTATCTGGGCGGGTTCCGAGCCGTTGGTTCTGACAAAATACGCGGCGTTGCCGTTGTACGCCGGATCCAATGACAACAATTCACGAAACAACGCCACGGCGCGCGGTGTATTCTCGGCGCGCAGATAGGCCTGCGCGAGGAAGTGTTTGCCGTGATACCGATTGGCCTGGCCGGGAAATTTGCTGGGATACTCGTTCGCCAATCTCTCCAAATCCTGGGGGGGGGCCTGAGCACTATTAAGCGCTTGCAACTGCCGGTAAATGACATCCGCCGAATCAGCCAGTGCACGCGCCTGTCCGTAGGCCGTGTATGCATTTCGATGCTGCCCTTGTGCCGCGTGATTTTCTCCCATCGCGTAGAACAAGCGGCGTTTCCCTTGCGGATCGACAAAGACATTGCGCTGTAACATCTTGTTACCGACAACATTGCTTTTGGCGTACTCCCGAATTCGCTTCCAGCTCTCAAAGGCCTTCCAACCGATCTGCCGTGAAAATTCGCCTTTGGGTAACGCGTCGTACATTTCCTCGGCAAGCTCAGCGCCTTGCACGACGAATTCACCACCCAGCTGGTCGAGATAAATCCGCAACGCCTGGACACCATGGGCGCGTCCGATCGGAGTCGCACGATGACGTTTCCAAACCACGCGATGCGCCGCAGCCGCACTTTCTCGATCCATGCTCTCCAGTAAGGTACGAGCCAAACGAATTTCAATCGCCGCAACCTGCGCGGCCTGCGGATAACGCTCCAGAAACTGCCGACAGGCGACAATCAGATCTTTCGTCCGTGACATGACTTCCAACCCATCCATTAGCTTTAACATCATCTGCTGATGGCGCCGATCGACAGGGTGGGCCGCGGTAAAGGTCTGGGCAACGCGTATCAATCCCAGTACCCGTCCGTGCTGGTGGTAAAGATCGGCCAGCTTCACCATCACGTCGGCCGCTTCGGGCGCAGTGGCCTTGAATTTACCCAGCTCACCCTCCAGTTGGGTTGCCTGCTGATTGATCGCGGCGTCAGTCTCTTGCGGAGATTGCGCTCTCAAGGGCAGGAGAAACAGAGGCAGAGCAATGAACAGGCCGAGCGCGAGAGAAACGACAGTCTGTCGCATGATAGCGCCTTAGATCGGTGAGAGTCGTGAAGTACCCAGTCCAAACAATGAGCTCCGTAGCAATACCCGCTGCCAACACCGTAACCTCGTCAAAAACCGCCTTGCGCGAGCGCCTCGGAGATTTTCTTCGCGTCACTCGCCAAGGGACTTTCGGGAAATTCTCCGATGAGCTGTTCAAAACGACGCCGCGCTGCCGGCTTTCGATCCATCCGATACAGGCAACGCCCGTAGTTAAACAGAATAACGTCCAGGAACTTCGCGTCCGGATGGCTCTCCAGAACCGTTTCAAAGGTATCTACCGCTCTTTGGTAGTCTTTCTGCTGGTAGTAATGCTCCGCCATTTTCGCAACCGCTTCACCCACGCGTCCGCTAGTCGGAAACTGATCAAATACCTTCTTGTATTCCTGAAACGAACGATCCCGCAACTGGGCAGACGCATTACCGGCAGCCCCGTCAGCCATCTGTTCGTAGCACTCGGCAATACCAAATTGCGCTTCTCCACGTAGCTGGCTGGTTTGCATCCCCACCAAGCGATTAAAGATCCCAATGGCGCGGTTGAGGTCGCCCTGAGTACGTGCGACTTCCCCCAGCTGCAATAATGCGTCATCAACAAAACCACTACTGGGAAATTCTGTCTGCAATCGCTGGCACATCGCCGCGGCCAGGTTGAGTTGGTCCATTTCGAAATAGACGTGCCACAACTGCACATAGGCTTCTTCGAGCAAACTTCCTTTCAGTTTGCGCACGTCGACCATGATCTCTTCACATTCGCGCAAGGCCAGGCGGTATTTCTCATCGGCTTTTTTCTTCAGCCCAAATTCCTTGTACCGGTTTCCGATCTGAGTCAACGCATCGGCCGTCTTCAACCGAGTCTGTACACGCAATTCTTCGTTGGAGATCTGGGCACGGGTCACCCGCACGCCACCGATGTTTCCTTCCAGGCAGCGCGCCCGAGCCTGGAGTTCGGCCAACCCCTCGCCACTGTTGATTTCATCCACGTAGATCACACGTATCTCATCGCCGGGCAAAGCCTGCAGCTGCCCGTCGTCCGCCACAACCTCTACTGTTTTGGCAAGTGACACGACCGCTTGAAAAACACCTGTATGAATCGAATCCGCCACCTCGACCGCGGGCGAATCGGAGTCCGCATCGTTGTCTACCGGTTCCTGAGACTGGCCGCCACTCGGCGCTGGTAAATTCGAGTCCGTATGCTCAGTGACCAGTTGCAACACCATGGGAACCTCGGTCAAGGTGACCTCCACACGATCGATCAACTTAAAACGATCGATCTCGACAGGATCCTCCAGAATTGCATCGGCGATATCTTCAGCAGCGGGTGTAGCCGCCGGCGCGTCCGTCTCATCTCGGGCAGCGGAGGCCGCGGCCTCCGCCTCCAACTCACCAGCTGTCTTACGGCGGTGCACTTCAATCACTGCAATCAACTTGTCCGCACTATCACTGACATCATGGTCGGGATCAGATATGCGCACATTGACTGCCTTGTCTAACACCACACCACGCAATGACTCGCGAAAGGCACCATCGGTAATCATGACCTGTCCGTCTCCGACGACGGCAACGGTACTAATCACGGGCTGGTCGACCTCCTCATTCGCCGTGTGCTGATCGACGTAGGTCACGCGCACCTCGTCGCCGCCCCTGACATCCAGCACACCATTTTGCTTCTGTGGTTGACCAAGGCGACTGGGAATTGAACCTAATACCAGGCGCACGTTACGGCCTACGGGAAAACACTTGAAACGCTCTTCGTCACCATTGGTCGTCACCGCCTGGACTTCAATTGACTCGCCTGGATCGAGGATCGCCAGGTCGGCGTCCTCGATCTTGACAAAGAAACGTTTGCCCGCTTCCAAGCGAGCCCCATCCCCATCTTCGTCGCTCAACGAGGTGCCGACTTTCTCCAGCGCCGCGATTGCCCGGCTGTAGTGACCCAGCTGAAAGTGGCCAAGCCCGATGTAGTAATAAGCCTGATTCACCTGCGCACTGACCGGAAAGCTCTCAATTACATCACGCATGATCTGAAAACACTTGCCGTAGTTGCGGGCATGATAAAAACAGATCCCAGTCTTCAACGTCGCTTCCGCACGCAACACATCATCCCGGTTTTCTTCAACCGCAATCGCCTCAAAATGAACTCGTGCTCGATCGTACGACCGATCGCGTTCCAGGTAGTAATCTCCCAGTTTCATATGAGCCGGGTAGCGAAATCGGCTACGCGGGTAGCGTTCGATTACCGATTTCCAGATCTCCAACGCCTTGGAAATTTCTTACGCTTCGAAGCGGGATTCGCCCGCTTCAATCAACTTTTTGGCGGCACGATCCTCAACAATGGAACCCCGTACAGGGGCCGCCTTGGCAACGGGTTGTTGTCCGGAGACAACACGGGGCAAGGCCGCCAACAGAGCGCTGGCAACGAGGCCAGCGAACAGAGTTTTCACTCCGAAAAACTCACTCATTATCTGATCTTCCCCACGCTTGGTCCGAGGCGATGGCAACTTGTGTAGATCTAGCGTATCCGCTGGTGAAGACTCCGTCAAAACAGAGTGACGGCGTGTTGGCGGCACACTGTTGCTACGCACCTACCGCGCACAAAAAACCGCTCCCTCGACTGAGAGAACGGTCTTCTGTAAGCACCTCTGCCGGGCCCGCCAGAGGTATCCGGCAACGCGGCAGCGATTACGCAAGCAGCTCCGCCACGGGCTTCCCGTTATCCACCAATTTCATGGGGCGCTGCAATGGGGTCATTACTTCCTTACTGTGATCAATACCCAATAGCTGACAAAGGGTGGCGTGTAAGTCAGGCACATTCACGGGACGATCGGCGGGTTGCATGGCGTCTTCATCCGACTTGCCAACCACTACACCCGGCTTGACGCCACCACCAGCCATCATGCAACTGAAGCAGGAAGCCCAGTGATCTCGCCCTGCATTGTCATTGATACGCGGGGTACGACCGAATTCGCTGACCATCATAATCAGCGTTTTCTTCAGGAGTCCTGACTCCGCCAGATCGGCGACCAGCGAAGCCAGTGCCGAATCCATAACCGCACCGTGGTTTTCCATCGCTGGAAAGTTGTTGCTGTGCGTATCAAATCCGCCCCGATTGACTTGGACGAAGCGGACCCCTTTCTCTACTAGACGTCGCGCCAGCAGTGCACCGCGCCCAAACGTGGTATCTCCATAGCGGTCGATCGTCTGCTGCGGTACGTTGGACAGTTCAAACGCCTGCAGCGCCGGGCTGCGCATCAAACGAACTGCGTCATCGATCGAAGTCTGCGTTGCCTGAAAACCCGTTTTCCCGCGTTGGCGGGCAAATTTCTGATTGTATCGCGCCAGTACATCTAACCGGCGGTTGCCACGAACCTCGGCAATCCCCTCTGGGAACGCCAGATAGGGATCTTTGTCACCTGGATTCGCCACGTAGTAGGCTTCACAACGTTGTCCCAGATAACTGGCGCGCGGCGCCTGACCGCTGATGGAAATGTAGGCCGGCAGGTCACCCTGATTCTCGCATTCATGAACCACTACTGAGCCGATGCCGGGGTGGCGCAGGTTAGGTCCCGACAAATAGCTAGTCTGCATGTTGTAAGTCGCCCGCCCGTGATCACCCTGTGTCCCGGCAATCGAACGGATCAGCGCAACGTGCTGCATCTGCTGGGCGAACTGGGGAAAAATCTCCGAAATCTGGATGCCCGGCACGGACGTCGCGATCGGATCGAATTCCCCCTGCACTGGACGACCCGGTTTGGGGTCCCATGTGTCAACATGGGACATGCCCCCCCCATTCCAGAACAAGATCACGTGCTCAGCGCGCGTGGGACCAACGGAATCTGCACGCGCCAGCAGTTCGCGTACTGGCAGCCCAAGCAAGGAGGCTCCCGCTCCGGTGGCCAACATGGATCGGCGCGACATGCGATATCCGGGGCATGACATATGCATCGTGTTTCTCCTAGTCAAAATCCCGCGATCGATAGTATGGGCAACCTGAACAGGTCCAGGTGGATTACTCGCTTATCACTTCTAAGGCAGAAATCGGAACTCGTTGCAATTCAATAAGACCCAGCGCAAATCGCCAATCGCCTGGAACGGAGTTGCGGCTGCTTGCAAGAGTTCTTTGGCGTCAGCCATTTCTTCAGCGGTTACTTTCCGTGTGAGAATTTCCAGATACGCCAACTCGACAGCCTGCTCGAATTTCCCCTGAGCGATCAGGGCATGCAGCGGCTCCAAGCTGCCCACCCGAGACGCCTCGTGGGCTAATCGTCCGTTGAGCATCATCAACGCCTGCCGCATGGTGGGGTCCGGATCCCGTTGTTCACCAAGCTCATTGCGCGCCGTCTGTCCGAACACTCGCAAAAAATGGCCCGCTGGTGCCGGCGACGCCATCCGAAACGCGCTACTGAACTTCGGGTTATCGTCATATTCGCGTTTCACCAAACGCGTTTCATACTTGCCGCTTACCGGACGTTTTGCCCGTTCGGCCATCATCATTCTCCGCGCCTCCAATTCCTCTTTGGACATCACGCGCATACGTTCGATGTCAACGTCATCCCGCTTGCTCAACAGCGCCTTGAAATCCAACTCGATGGCATCCTCCAGAGCATAGCCAGCGGGAGCCACGGTTTCCGGTCGCATCTCCGTCTCGACCTCCTGTTCGCCTAACGGCTGTTCATTCAGCGGGCCATCCGTCACTGCAGCGACCTTCGGCGACGCGGGCTCAACAAGCACGCGGACAGTTTCAGTCACTACGCGTTTGTTCTGCCCGTCGGGATACTTGTAATCGAACAGGTGGCCCGCCACCACAATACTGTCATAGAGTGATTCGCTCATCATCCGCCGCGGCGTGGTGGCCCAAAAAGCCGATTCCAGCTCCTCACGCACCAGGTCATCTGCGTCGGCCGCGACATGGGATCTCTGATACGCCTGACTGGACACGATCATCCGCACCAGATGGCGAAATTGATAACCGTGCGCCACGAATTCCTCAGCCAGGTAGTCCAACGTCCGTGGATGACTGGGTTGATTATCAGTACGAAAGTCATCGACCGGCTCAACAAATCCGCGACCAACCAGCTCCTTCCAGACGCGATTGACGAACGACTGCGCGAAAAGACGGTTACGAGGACTGGTCACCAGTTCTCCCAGCTGGTCGCGCAGTGCGCTGTGCCGATACAAACTCCCTTTGACATCAATCTGGCGCAGCGTCGATTTGGCCTCTGTCGCCACGTCCAACTCCGGCGTCCCCGCAGCGCGTGTCCGTTGCCGCGCTTTCTCGGCTGTCGCCGCGAGCAGATCTTCCACTGAAGGGCCCGCCGGGCCGCGCTGCTGCTGACGGGCCACCACCGCTTGTTGAAAACGCTCAATAAAAGCCAGCTGTTTTCCCGCGGCAATCATCTCAAAAGGAAACCGGGGCCGCATTGGTTTGCGGTCCACGTCTTCCGTTTCACCTTCGGGTGGCCAGAGGACCGTGGTCTGGTTGGATTCCGTGGTATACACCACACGCGTCAAGGTACTCTCGACGCGTCGCGTTTTGCCAAAGTAGGCCGCCATGCCGTAGAAATCTTTACGTGTCCAGACGTCGAACGGATGGTCATGGCATTGGGCACAACCGATGCGTACTCCCATGAACACCTGTGCGGTGACACTGGCCAGCGCGTAAGGATCGGCGTTATCGCCCAGCACAAACCCGACTTCGGGGGTATTGTTTGCTTTTCCATTAGTGGCAATCAGGCGACGCACCAGCTGGTTGTAGGGCATATCTTGCTGGATCGCCTGATGGACGTAGGCCGTCAGCGCAGAACCACCCGTAACGTTACTGCGCAACCGCAGCAGATCGCTGAAAAAAACCGTCCAGCGATCGGCGAACCGCTCACCCGCCAGCAGCTGGTCAATGAGCTTGACCCGTCTTTGTGAGGTAGGCCAGCTGAGAAATTCGTCGACCTGCGTACTGTCGGGTATACGGCCCGACAGATCGACACTGGCGCGGCGCAAGAACGCCAAATCATCCACCACGGCCAGCGGCGCATGCCCCGCGCTGAGGGCCACGTTTTCCGCCTGCAGCACACTGTCCACTGAATCCGCCGCCACTACAGGATCCGCCAACAATGAAGCCAGCAGCGCGGCAACCGAAAAAATTGCCAAGAGGTATCGGGACACAGCCATGTCTCCTCTCGATGCAGCGGTCGGTGCAAGAGATCTGCCAATGGGCGCCTTGTAGTTTACCATGTAATGAATCGGCATCCCAGCGCGGTAAACTTTGACGCCGCTCAGACGAGATCCCGGTAACTGGGCTCTCTACAACGGCTGCCTGCCCTAGTTTGCCAAAACCCTGGCCCGTGTGGGCGTCTCTGCTTGACCCGACCACCGCCAGAAGGTATTTCCGAGGCTGTTGGTGTGCGTTCAACAGCCGCGTTGAAACGTGCCCATTCCACCCCCCGACTGCCACGGTGCGTTATCACCCTGGGCCTGGGAACACGGCAGGTGCCTGATTCCATCGGCCTCAACCACTCGGAGTCTCACATGCGACCTGCCTTTACAATCCTGTTCATCGGCCTGCTATTCGCTGCTGGGACCACACACACCTCGGCCGGTCACCGAATCATTCTCCAAGGTAACCAGAAACTGGCGATCCTGGACCAAGAGGGAAAAATCGAGTGGCAAACCCGCTGGGGAGGCATCCATGACATTCATGTCTTGGCCAATGGCCATATCATGCTGCAACAGGGCAGCCACAAGGTCGTCGAGCTCGACCCGCTGACCAATAAAGTGGTCTGGTCGTACGACGCCGCACAGCAAAACGGTAACCAGGGAAAACGCATTGAGGTCCACGCCTTTCAGCCGTTGGAAAACGGCCGCATCATGATCGCCGAATCCGGCTCCCGAAGGATTATTGAAATCGACCGCAGCGGCAAGATCCTGCACGCGATTAAACTCCAGGTCGACTCTCCGCATCCACATCACGACACGCGACTGGTCCGCAAACTGCCTCAGGGAAACTACCTGGTATGCCACGAAAAAGATGGTGCGGTGCGGGAATATGCCGGCCGTTCAGGCAAACTGGTCTGGGAATATCAGATCCCACTCTTTGGCAAACCGCGGCGGGGCGGTCATGGGCTGGAGGCCTTCGGAAACCAGGTGTTCGCAGCGGTGCGACTGCAAAACGGAAATACCCTGATTGCAACCGGGAATGGCCATAGCGTGTTGGAAGTCACGCCGCAGAAAGAGATTGTCTGGAAACTGGAGCAACGAGACCTGCCCGGAATCACTCTGGGATGGGTCACTACCCTGGAAGTACTCCCCAATGGCAACTATGTGATTGGCAACTGCCACGCTGGCCCGGAAAACCCCCTGGTGATCGAGATCAATCCCGTCACCCGCAAAGTGATCTGGACGCTGGACCAGTTTCAGGTGTTCGGCAACTCGGTTCCCAACTCGCAAATCCTCGGGGTCGTCGGGGAAGTTCGACGCTGAGAACCTACGGCGGCTTCGTGCCGGTAGCAGGGCCCGGCCACGGTTACCGGCACCGGGCGGCGGTCAAGCCCTGCTGCTGCAAACTTTTCTCGATCATGCCAGACCGTTTGGCGTCGAAATCGGCAGTCACATCGAGCTGGCCGAGCCAACTTCGCATGGTGACCACCCGTGGTCGCAGCGAGCGGGTACCTGCGTTTGCCGCCCCGCGTCGTGAACACCGCGATCAGACCGCTCGCCTAAAACAGGGCGCGGCAGCGCGTTGGTAGGAGTGGCAGATGGCATACCTGCCTAGTACCCGGCAACGTCAGCCTGGCATCCCTCCTTACTGACACGTACACCCGGCCACGGTAGCGACATCCCCGAGTCGGATAAGGAATTGTGGTAGCATACAGAGTGTTATCAAGTGACAGCCTGCTACGATCGACAGCCTGCTACGATCGACAGCCTGCTACGATCGACAGCCTGCTACGATACAGTGCCGCTCAGAGAATTCCTGGTTATTCACCGGCTGTCCTCGGTGTCATTGACACCCAACGACAACCGCTACGCTCTTTCGCGCCTGAGGCCTCGGATGCGACGCCGGCATTCACACCTGCTCCCGCTGCTTACCATTCTGTGGTGTCTCCCGCTCCGGTCGCCGGCTGCGGTCGATTACTTGCGAGATGTCAAACCCATCCTGCGAATCCACTGCTTCCGTTGCCACGGTCCACTGCGTGCCGAGGCTGACTTGCGTCTGGACACCAGGGATCGAGTGCTGCGGGGAGGCGAAAGTGGTGCCGCCCTGACACCCGGCAGCATTCCGAACAGCCTGCTGCTGCAACGCATCACTGCCGCCGCGGACGCGCGGATGCCGCCCGATACGGCCCCGCTGACCGCAGCGCAAATCGAGACCTTGAAAAACTGGGTTTCCGCAGGCGCCAACGCGCCTGCGGACGAACAGGCTCACGATCCCCGCAATCACTGGTCCTACCAGCCGATCCAACGCCCAGTAGTTCCCCAGACGGGATTTCCACCAGCTAACGGCGACCCAACGACACGACACCCGATCGATGCCTTTCTCAACCGGCAACAGCGTCAGGCCGATGTCACTCCGCGTCCGGCTGCACCACCCCACGTCTTGTTGCGACGCGTCGCTTTGGATCTAACCGGACTGCCACCGGCGCGGGAAACACTGCAGGCATTTCTGCGCGATCCTTCGGAAGCCGCCTATGCCAAAGCGGTCGATCGTCTGCTCGCCAGCCCACATTACGGCGAACGCTGGGGACGCCACTGGCTCGACGTCTGGCGCTACAGCGATTGGTACGGCTTTCAGAGTGAAGTCCGCTTCAGCCAGAAGAATATCTGGCAGTGGCGGGACTGGGTGGTCCGGTCACTCAACGCCGATAAAGGCTACGAGAGAATGTTGATGGAAATGCTGGCCGCTGACGAGCTCGTACCGTTCGATCCCGCCAATCTGGGTGCCACCGGATTTCTGGTTCGCAACCGGAATACCGATAGCCGCGAACAGTGGATTCGCGACACGATTGAGCACACCGCAAAAGCCTTTCTCGGTATCACGATGGCCTGTGTCCAATGCCACGATCATCCCTACGACCCCATCTGGCATGACGAATACTACCGTTTCCGCAACATCTTTGAGCCCGTGCAAGTGGCCATCGATAACGGGGGAGGTGGACCCGGTGGCATCGACCTGGCAGGCGTCGCGCGGATCTTTGACCGCAACCGCAATACAGTCACTAAGTTCTACCTGCGCGGCAATGACCGAACGCCTGACGAAAACCGCAAGATCACACCCGGCATACCTCAGATTTTCGGAGAGTGGGCCGAACCGGAAGTCGTGAATCTGCCTCCCCTGGCACGGATCCCCCATCTTCGTCAGCCGATTGAGACACAAACCGTCGCTCGTCTCGAAGAAACCGTACGTAAGTCCGAACAAGCTGTGCAAGAAGGACAACGTTACCTGAAACAAACTGAACAGCGTCTGCTGCGTACTGCCTCAAGTCCCCCTGCAGCCACCGCAGACACGCTCTGGCGCGACACCTTCCAGCCAGCACGCCATTCGGCCTGGAACGTCGGACCCGGAGAATGGTCGCACAACAATGACAGCCTGTTGCAATCCCGGACAATCGGAGGGGAAACCTGCTGGATTGAATACGCCCCTGTGCAACCGTTCCAGAATTTTTCACTCCAGACGCGTTTGCGAATCATAGCTGGCACCGAATCCGCTGAAGCGGGAATCTCCTTTGACCGCAGCAACAAAGGAGGCCGCAACGAAGGGGTCTTCTTGACCACAGGTGAACCACAACAGGGTTTGGGATTCTTTAGCGCCTTTGAAGAAAACCGCAATGACGTCGCCAAACTGTTCCGCGGTCTCGACGTGCCACTCCAACAGAGCTTCACACTGAACATCGTGGTACGTGAACGCCTGGTGAACGTTTTCATCAATGATACGTTGCAACAGGCCTACCAGCTGGTCAATCGCGCACCGGGTGGCTTCCGGCTATGGACACGAAACGCCGCAGCCGAGTTTGACTATCTGCAAATTGACCCACTCACCGACAACACAGCCCTGGCCCCCCAGGATGCCATCACGCGATACGCACCGTTGGTCCGTCTGGACACCTCGGATCCGGTTCACCTGGCACTCGCCAATGCGGTCGGACAACAAGCGCGGCTGGTGCTGGCAACCCGTCGCGCCGAACTCGCCGCACATCAGGCGACCTGGTCTGCCGACGCCTGGAAATTCCTGGAAGCACCAGCCAGCGACGCGACACCCGAGACAATCGAATCCCACCAGAAACGCCATGACGCATTGGCGATCCTCGCACAGCGCGCACAGCGTGCGCTGGCAGTCTGTAAAGCGGCCGAAGCCCTGTTCCTGGCTGAGCATGAAAAACAGCGGGCCCAGGCACTCGCCGCGGACGGTCCAGAGGGAGACGAAAAACGCGCCAAGTCGGTTGCCGAGGCCACCAAAAAACTGGAGACGACCAGCCGTCAACTGGCAGCAGCCCGGAAATCCGTCGCAGCCCCGCCAACGCCCAAATACAGCGGCTTACAGGGCGTTTACGGGTCGTCTTCCGGGCGTCGCCTGGCCTTGGCACGCTGGGTGGCCGATTTGAAAAACCCATTGACCGCCCGGGTCGCGGTCAATCACATCTGGCTGCGGCATTTTGGTCGCCCGTTGGTCGACACCGTGTTCGACTTTGGGCTCAGCGGCAAGCCTCCCAGTCATCCCCAGTTGCTCGATTGGCTGGCTGCGGAATTGCGCCAGCCTTCGCTCATCCTGACCGCAATGGGGGGGCACTCGTCCTGGCGAAATGGCCAATCTTCCTGTCCACCCTGGTCTACGAAACACCTGCACCGGTTAATGGTGACATCGCAGGCCTACCGTCGCGCGTCGACGACCGACCCCGACAATATGGCGATCGACCCCGACAATCGCCTGGTGTGGCGGATGCCAGCCCAGCGGATGGACGCAGAAGTCGTGCGCGACAGCGTGCTGGCGGTCTCAGAAACACTCGATCGAACTCTCGGTGGGCCCGCCCTGCCAGTCACTGACGGCATGTCGGTACCGCGCCGTAGCATCTACTTCCACCACTCACCCGAAGAACAAATGAAGTTTTTGAAGCTCTTTGATGGCGCCGACCCAACGGAATGCTACTCGCGTCACGTCAGCATCGTGCCCCACCAGGCACTGGCTCTCTTCAACAGCGAATTGACCGTTGTCCAATCTCGTAAACTCGCAGCGTCGTTGTCCCACAAACAACCCGAAAACAGTGCATTCATTGAGGCCGCTTTCGAGCAAGTGCTGTCCCGCCTGCCCACCGAGGCGGAACGCCACATCTGCCAAAAGTTTCTCCGCTCACGAGAAACCGTGTACCGCGCCGCGAGGAAGCATAAAACCATCCCGGGGGATGCGGTAAATGCCAATGCCCCCTCGACCAATCCACGCTTGCACGCGCGGGAAAATCTGATTCACTCGCTCTTCAATCACCACGACTTTGTGACCGTCAAATGAGCACACACAAACAAGCTGATGCTGGAGTCGTTCGGCACGCGCCCTCCACCAGTAGACGTA
>PAQH01000080.1 GCA_002709225.1 Planctomycetaceae bacterium | reverse complement strand
TTTTGAGGAAGTGGAAAGACTGATGGCAGAAGGTACGATCAAACGACTGACGGACAAGGGTTTTGGATTCATCGACGCGGGAACCGGTAGTGACCTGTTCTTTCACATGTCGAACGTCGAAGGCGTTAGCTACGATGAATTGCAAGAGGGACAACGTGTGGAATTCACCGAATCCTCCGGTCCCAAGGGTCCACGAGCGGAAAGCGTCCGCCTGATCTGACAATGGACGGTGTCCACAACCGTCTTGGCATCACTTTGCTGATGCAAACAATCACCGAGGTCCCACTCGTGGGGCCTCGGTATTTTTTTTGACGGTCTTTTGTGCGCGATTTTGGAGTTGTGCGTTCAACGGTCCTTCGGTGGCAGCGCAGCTGCGTCGGTGTCGGCGGGACTTCACATAGATCCAAGTTGCTTGCGCGAAGAAGCACGTCGTGTTTGAGGAAAACGTCCGGCGGTTGGGATCTTACCAAGCAGAGTTGGCAGGTACTGAAATTCGGCAAAGAGTTGCTTGGTTTCCCGTTGCTCAGCGGGATCGCCTGCCTGCTGGTATCAGCCTTCTTATGGTGCGCGTACTGATACTGGAAGAAACTGGGCCGGGGGATCCCAGTGCGGGCCAACGCATCGTTTTCGGCGTGACGGCGAAATCTCTGTAACAGATGTACTCACGCTGATCGGTGCGCTGACCTATTACGTGGCCAACTATTTTGTGATTGTCTTGTTTGCTTCCGCGTTCATTTACTGCGCCCTCATCCGCTTTCAGGGTGGAAACTCCACCCGGCGTGACGCATTTTGTGCCGCCCTTGCTCGTCTACCGCAGATTTTTTGCTGGGCGTTCGTCGCCGGTACGGTTCGCCTGCCGCTGTGGATCTGGCAAAGCAATCCTAAGAACTGGCTGAGTCGCTTCCTGGCCGGCCTCTTGGGAGGCGCCGACACTAGCGCCACCTACTTTGTAGTACCCGTGAACGTCGTGGAAAAATTGGGGCCGCTAGCGGCGGGGAAACATTTCCTTGAGATTCTCCGCACCACCTGGTGCCAGTCTCTGGGCGCCCATTCTGGAACCGGTTGCAGCGTCTTGCTCCTAATGCTGGCATCGTTCGGGCCCGTCATCCTTGGCGTAATCTTCCTGGCCATGGAGCTAACGCATGTCGGCATCTCCCTCCTGCTGGCTGGCCTAGCTATGCTCATGATCGTCGTGCTGATCTCTGCTGCGCTCGACAGTATCATTCTTGCCGCCCTCGACCTCGACGCTGCCGAGGGACGTATTCCGGATCAATTCCAGGGTGATGCGATCCAGAGGGCCTGCTAGTCCCTCTCATGCGGCAGCGCCCCTGGCGACCGTGACGAACACGTGTGTTGTGGCGGAGATCCTCTCGGCCGCCGCATGGGCCCCACTGCGTCCCCCAGACCCTCAGGCAACCTCGAGTACTTCCGTGGCGGTATCGCGGCCTGCGACATAGAGCGGAAACCGATCTCCCAGTCTTTGCCGATGCGCCCGTAAGGCCAACTGTGGATCGTTGTTCTCTTCCGAGAGATGGGCCAGGCAAGCCCATTGCAACCGATCTTTACCAGCGGCCAACACGTCCGCCGCTTCGCAATTCGAGAGATGCCCGCCCTGCCCCCGAATACGCCGCTTCAACGATTCCGGATAGGGGCCGACTGCCAACATCTCAGGATCATGGTTACTCTCGAGCACCACTGCGTCCAAACTGGCAACGGCCTCACGGAGGCCGGCAAACACGTAACCCAGGTCGGTCATCACCCCCACCCGCGTCTTGCCATCATCCACGACAAAGGCCACCCCATCAACCGCGTCGTGCGGTGTCGGTATCGTCTCGATCCGCACATCTCCAATTTCAATCGACCGGCCCGCGACAAAATGCCGGATGTCGGTCAACTTCCCCAGCCTCTCTTTGCCCGCGGCAACAGTGAGGGTCCCGCGGGTAACATAGACGGGCAAACCAAATTTCCGCTGGAAGACCCCCAACGACCTTGTATGATCGCGATGGTCGTGTGAGATCAGTAACGCATCCACATCACGAATCCGCTGGCCTGATTCAGACAGCGCTTGCTCCGCCTGCCGCCCACTGATACCCGCGTCAAAAAGCAGACGAGTCCCGCCCGCCTGCACAAAAATACAATTGCCACTACTGCCAGATCGCAAGGAAATGACCTTCATTCGCACCGCCTCACATGCCGGTTATTCAATCGATCTGCCGCGCATTCCCGCCAGCGGGTCCTGAGCCGCGCCGAGGATCGCTGCTTGTCTGCCATCGCTCGCGTCCACTATAACGAGGGAGTGACCACGACCCGAGAGCGAACTTTCAAATTCGAGGATGGAGCAACCTGTGTGTGGCATCGTTGGAATCCTACTGAAAACGGACACCCTGCGTCCCAGCCTGGGACAACTGGCTACGCCGATGCTCCAATGCATGGGCACGCGGGGCCCCGATTCAGCGGGGCTGGCGGTCTTCCACAACCCACTCGATGAACCGCGACGGCGCTATTCACTCCGCGCACAGCAACCGGCGTTCGATTGGCAACGCTGGCAAAACAGCTGGCCCGACGCAGACCTGGGCAGGCTCGACATCCAGGATACGCATGCCAACCTGATTTCGTCATACCCTGTGGCACAGATCCATGAATTGCTCAAGTTGGTTTCCGCTGACGTGAGACTACTGGCGACGGGCCGCGCCATTCGCGTTTTCAAAGACGAAGGCCATCCGACTGAAATTAGCCGCCGTTGTGCCTTTCCCGACCTCGAGGGAACCCACGCGGTAGGCCATACTCGCATGGCCACCGAATCCGTAGTCTCCCCCGAACACGCCCATCCTTTCACGGCGGGCGAGGACTTCTGTCTGGTTCACAACGGGTCACTTTCCAATCCATACAGTGTGCGCCGCAAACTGGAGCGGCGCGGTATCGTATTTGAGACCGACAACGACACCGAGGCCGGCTGCCGGTTCCTGCAATGGCGGATGCGCGAAGGCGATAGCCTGGAAGAGGCGATCCACCACTCCTTTAGTGAACTCGATGGGTTCTTTACCTTCCTCATGGCAACCGCCGATAAACTCGTGCTAGTGCGAGACGGTTTTTCCTGCAAACCGGCCGTGGTGGCGGAAACCGATGAATATGTGGCCGTCGGGTCGGAGTTCCGCTCTCTTGCCCATTTGCCAGGTATCGCCGACGCGAATGTCTTCGAGCCTTTTCCGGAACAGATTTACTCATGGAACGTGTGACCCACCTCGATCTGGCAAACTTGACGATTCGGGAGGTCAACCAATTCCTCCATCACGAACTCGACGCCAGCCAGACTGCACAAGTCGACATTCAGAACCCCGACGGCAAACATAGTATCGCCGCCGGCATGGACGTGGATGTCACAGTCAACATCTTAGGGCACGCGGGCTACTTTGTGGCCGGGATGAACAAGCAGGCCACAGTCACGATTCATGGCAACGTCGGCTGGAGTGTGGCCGAAAACATCATGTCTGGAACGGTCCGTGTGACCGGACACGCCTCGCAATGCACGGCAGCGTCCGGGCATGGCGGGCTGGTCGTGATTGAAGGCAATGCGTCGTCACGCTGTGGAATTTCCATGAAGGGGTGCGACATCGTGGTCCGGGGAGATGTCGGGCATTTTGCCGGCTTCATGGCGCAGGCGGGGCGACTCGTCGTCTGTGGCGACGCCGGACCGCACTTGGGTGATTCTCTGTACGAGGCAATTCTCTATGTCCGAGGCAACATTGCCAGCCTCGGCGCCGATGCCCAGCAACAGGAAATGACACCCGACGACATTCAAGCACTCTCGGAACTACTGGCGGCCAGCGGCATCGAAGCCGAGCCGCACGAATTCAAGAAGGTGGCAAGTGCACGCCGCCTGTACCACTGGAACGCCACCGAGCGTCAAGAATACTAAGGTCCTCCTGGGGAAACCGAACGTTGTCCAGCCAAATGCATCGTGAACCGAGCGCTTCTTTTGACCGCGGCGCCCTGAATTACATTCGCCAGGCCGCAGAGCGCGGCATCTACGACATTCGTGGCATGGGTGCCAAACGTCCCGTGCCGAACTTTGATGACCTGGTATTCTTGACGGCATCTGCGTCACGCTACCCACTGGAGGGTTACCGAGAGGCCTGCCACCTGGAAACCACGCTCGGTTCCCGCTACGCCAAACAACCGGTTGTGCTGCAATCGCCCATCACGATCGCGGGCATGAGTTTCGGCGCACTATCCGCCAACGTGAAAGAAGCTCTCGGGAAAGCAGCTACCGAAGCCGGCATCTCGACGACGACAGGCGACGGTGGGATGACCGACGAAGAACGACAATCCTCCAAGACGCTCGTCTACCAGTGCCTACCCTCTCGCTACGGTTTCAACCCGGACGACTTGCGCCGCGCAGATGCGTTAGAATTAGTCCTGGGCCAAGGCGCCAAACCAGGTGGCGGTGGGATGCTTCTGGGACAGAAAGTCAGCGAGCGTGTGGCGCAGATGCGCACCTTGCCGGCCGGCATCGACCAACGTTCCGCCTGTCGGCATCCGGACTGGGTGGGCCCCGATGATCTCAAGATCAAAATTGAAGAACTGCGAGAAATTACAGACTGGAAGATTCCCATTTACGTCAAGATGGGCGCCACACGCGTACGCGACGATGTCAAACTCGCGGTGAAAGCCGGAGCCGACGTGGTGGTTATCGATGGCATGCAAGGTGGTACCGCAGCAACCCAGCAGGTCTTCATCGAGCACACCGGGATCCCCACGCTGGCCGCGTTACCGCTGGCGGTGGAGGCGCTTGAGGAACTGGACGTTGCCGATGAGGTTCAGCTCATTATTTCCGGCGGAATTCGCAGTGGTGCAGACGTCGCCAAAGCGTTGGCGCTCGGCGCTGATGCCGTCGCCATTGGACAAGGCGTGCTGATCGCCTTGGGATGCAACCATGACAGTTACGTGCAGGATGGGAAAAATCACGACGCGACCGAAGATTACGCCGGGCTGGATACCGCTCCCGGCTTCTGTCACCACTGTCAGAGCGGGCTCTGCCCGGTCGGCATTACCACCCAGGATCCAGTGCTGGAACAGCGTCTCTCGCCAGCACGCGGCGCCCAACAACTGGGGAATTACCTGCAAGTGCTGGAAATGGAACTAACGACACTGGCACGCGCCTGCGGCAAATCCAATGTGCACCATCTGGAACGGGAAGACCTGGTGGCGTTAACGCTCGAAGCGGCTGCGATGGCCCGGGTTCCCCTGGCCGGCACCAGCTGGATCCCGGGAAACTCTTAAAACTCGACAGGGGCATGCTGTCGGTCCAGGCTCCACTCGCAGAACTCCTTGCCGCCGAGACTATTGACGTTGTGGCAGATTCGGGCAAACTGAGGCTCTCGCATTGCCCGCGACATGGTCTTCAGCAACTTTCCAGACAGGCCAGTGCACCGTGGATCAAGAACTCTCCGCCCTGATCATCATCTTCACCGAGTTTTACTACTGGGTGACCGTAGTGATGATGTTCCTGATTCACGTCGGCTTCTGTCTCTACGAGGTGGGCGTTTCTCGCGAAAAGAACAAACTTAACACGCTTATGAAGAACTCGATGCTGATCCCCGTGATCACGCTCGGTTTCTTCCTCTTCGGGTGGTGGATCTACTTCGCTTTCCAGAATGGCCCCGGCATCAGCGGTCCGCTGAAATCCGTTCCTTGGTCGGAACCCTGGAACCCGCTGATGGGTCCGCATCTCGGCGGCAATGGCAACAATGCGGCCGGGTTAACTCAGGAACAACTCGATTTATGGCCCCGCCTCAATGGAGTTTTCTGGGCAGCTTTTCTGCTGTTTTCCTGGACCGCCGGATCGATCCTTTCCGGTGCCGTCATTGAGCGAATTCGCTCGGGGGCCTTCTGGTTGCTCTCACTCGTTGTCGGCTGCGTCACCTGGGTATTGGGCGCTGCGTGGGGATGGTCCGACACCGGCTGGATGGTTCGCCTGTTAGGTTACCATGACGCCTACGCTTCTGGTGTGATCCACGCCCTGGCAGGCGGTTCCGCCCTCGCAATCTTGATCCACCTGGGCCCACGTATCGGACGTTTCCGCAACGATGGAACGCCTCGTGTATTGCCTGCGCACAACACCTGGATGATCATTATTGGCATGTTCCTGATCTTTACGGGCTTCTGGGGTTTCTACGCGGCCTGCAACATCCCGATGACGGATATCGACCCAGACGACACCGCACAGCTGTTTTCCGCAACCACTATTTACTTGACTCCGACAACACTCAGCGCAATCACATTCAACTTCCTGATGGCCTTGGCTGCCGGCATGATCACCGGCTATATCCTATCTCACGGCGATGCGTTCTGGACTTTCCAGGGGGGGCTGGGCGGGATCATTACAGCCTCTGCCGGGAATGACCTGTATCACCCCTACCAGGCATTTTTCGTCGCGGTGTTTGGTGTCTGGTGCGCCTACAAGCTGCACTTTTGGGTGGAGAGAAAGTTCCGCATCGATGATGCCGTCGGTGCTGTGGCCATCCATGGCTACTGTGGTTCCATCGGCGTTCTGCTGGTTGGATTCTTGCTCTGGGGCTACCCTAGTTCACCTGATGACACGTTTGCCCCAATCACACCCTGGGGACAATTCGCCGGGGCCGTTATGATGTTCCTGCTGCTCGGCTTTCTACCCTGCTATGGCATGACCGCCGTGTTACGACGGGCGGGCGTCTTGCGGATCCCTCGGGAAGTCGAGTTTGCTGGCCTTGATTATCAACTAGTTCACTTGGAGCAAACGCAGCGCGACGAGTTCAGCGCCGCGGAACGTCACGACTTTGAGTCTGGCGGCAAAGAGGATTCACCATGACCTCAACCATCGACAGCTGGAGCAGCCCCACCAACCTGGGTCCCCTGTATCCGCTGGTGGGCTATGAATTTGTTATGTTTATTGCCTGCGCCGCTGCGTTACTGGGATTTCTTGTCTGGAAATTCCGCAGTGAACACACGCAGTATCGCCAGATGGTCGCCGAACTCACCGAACCTACGCAATTCAAGCCTGCCAGTTCCCATTCGCCTCCGACTGGATCCCCCTCGCACCAGGAATCCCAAGATGCCCACTCGTGAAGAAATTCGCCAGCGTCTGCAGGACAACGGAATCGAATTCCTGCTGGCACAATTCGTCGATATCCACGGCGCTGCCAAGGTCAAAATGGTGCCCGCGAACTGCCTGGATGACATGGTCGATAGCGGCGCAGGGTTCGCCGGCGCCGCTGTCTGGGGAGTCGGACAGCAACCACATTCCCACGACATGCTGGCACGCATTGATCTGGAAAGCTATACGCCGCTGCCGTGGATGCCCAATACGGCACGTTTTGCCGCAGACCTGTTTGTCGATGACGAGTCCTACCCGTACTGCCCACGTACCAACCTGAAACGCGTGCTCGCCGAAGCCCGTGACGCCGGCTATCTGTTCAACGTTGGCATGGAACCAGAACATTTTCTCGTAACCCGCAATGAAGACGGGTCGATCGCGCCATGGAATCCCGACGGCGTCGACAACTTGTCCAAACCCTGTTACGACTATCGGTCCATGGCTCCCGCCATGGAGTACTTACAGGAATTGACCACATCGCTCAATCAACTGGGCTGGGGGGTCTACCAGGCAGATCACGAAGACGGCAACGCGCAGTTTGAGATCAACTTTGACTACCAGGACGCTCTGGTCACCGCGGATCGCATTACCTTCTTCAAAATGGCGACATCGCAACTGGCCAAAAAGTACGGAGCTATCGCCACGCACATGCCCAAACCCTTCCGCGATCGGACGGGGAGCGGGCTGCACGTACACTTCCACCTGGCCGACGCCAACACCGGAGAAGTGGTATTCGCCGATCCCGCTGACCCACGTGGACTCGGCTGCTCGCAACTGGGCTACCACTTCGTGGGCGGTGTACTCCATCACGCCCGTGCCTTGTGCGCCGTCACCAGCCCCACAGTCAATTGTTACAAGCGTCTGCAACTTGGCGCGGGCCTCTATTCCAGCCGTAGTGGATACACCTGGACACCCGCGTTCATAACCTACGGTGACAACAATCGTACTCAGATGATCCGCACCGCCGGCCCGGGACACTTCGAAGACCGCACGGTCTCCGCTGGCTGCAACCCCTACCTGGCACTGGCCGCGTACCTCGCCGCCGGTTTGGATGGTATCAAGAACCAAATGGACCCCGGCGACCCCAACTTACAAAACATGTACGAAAGGCCAGTGGCCGAAGTACAGCAGCAGGGAATCGGCATCCTGCCGCAATCGCTCCACGAAGCGATTGAAGAATTCAAACGGGACGAGGTCGTGCAAAATGGACTAGGTGTCATCGCGGGTGAGCTGATCGATCTGAAAACACGTGAATGGGCTACTTATGATCAACAGGTCACCCCTTGGGAAATCGACAGCTACCTGACGTCATTCTAGCCTTGGTCTTTTGAACCACCCCCATCACCCGGCTGCGCGTCGCAGCCATCCTGAGCGTGAATCATGCCGCATCGTCTGCTCAAGTATGGATTCAGTGATCACCACCCGGAACCGCGTATGTTCCGTGACGTGAAGCATCTCAAACCCGAGTACGACGCGGTGATTATCGGAGGTGGTGGACACGGGCTGGCAGCGGCGTACTACCTGGGGAAAGACCACGGCGTCTCAAATGTCGCGGTGCTGGAGCAAGGCTACCTGGGCGGCGGTGGCACTGGCCGCAACACCGCCATCGTTCGCTCCAATTACCTGACTCCCGAAGGCGCGCGTTTCTACCAGGCAAGTGTCGAGTTGTTCCAGGACCTCTCGCGCGAACTGGATTACAATCTATTCTATTCTGAACGTGGTCATTTCACCCTCGCGCATTCCCCCGCCTCGCTACGCACCCAACGTTGGCGAGCAGAAGTCAATCAACACCTGGGCATTGACAGCCAGGTGGTCGACCCGAAGTTTATCCAATCACAGATCCCGCAAATCGATCTAACTTGCGGAGGCCACCAACCCCCGATTCACGGTGCCCTATTTCATCCACCAGGTGCGATTGCCCGACACGACGCGGTCGCCTGGGCCTACGCGCGGGGCGCCGATCGCTACGGAGCCGAAATCCATCAACAGACCGCCGTCACCGACATCGAAGTCCGCGATGGCGCGGTGATCGGTGTCCATACTGATCGAGGCTACATCAAAACCCGTAAAGTCCTCTCCGCTGTCGCCGGCTGGACTACCCACATTACAAAAATGGTCGGGCTGAGAACTCCGCTGGTGATCTACCCTCTGCAGGCGATGGTGACTGAACCGCTCAAACCGTGGCTCAACCATATCGTCGTCTCAGCCAGTTTGCATGTGTACGTCAGCCAGTCCTCGCGAGGAGAGTTGGTTGCCGGGGCGTCACTCGACCCCTACGAACTCATCTCCAGTCGCTCCACGCTGGACTTTGCCGAGAGCATGAGCGGCCATTTGCTCGATCTTTTCCCGTGCCTTCCGCAAGTCAATGTGTTGCGACAATGGGCCGGCATGTGTGACATGACCCCCGATTTCTCTCCCATCATGGGGCTCACACCGATCGAAGGTTTCTACCTCGACAGCGGATGGGGGACATGGGGTTTCAAAGCGACTCCTATCAGTGGCAAGACAATGGCCTTCACGCTGGCGAACAATCGTGACCATGACCTTATTGAAGCGTTCAATCTGTCTCGCTTCGAGCGATGTCAACTCGTGGGAGAAAAAGGGGCCGCGTCGGTCGGCCACTAACAAACATGAAAATACTCACTTGCCCGTTGAATGGGCCTCGTCCAATTCAGGAGTTCCACTACGGTGGCGAATTTCGGCCCCCTCTCGACCCCGCACAGCTGAATGACGCCGATTGGGGACAGGAAGTCCATCACCGCCACGGCGAGCCCGGTGTAAAGCGTGAGTGGTGGTACCACACAGCCAGTGGAACCTGGTTCATCGCCGAGCGTGACAACCTCCAGGACCGCGTGATCCAGACTTACCTCTATACGCCGGAGCGTGGTAATGACTAGCCGCTTGCCACCACAACCGGGTGAGTGGATTAACCGGGAACAACCGCTCGACTTTCAGTTTGAAGGCGTTTCCTACCAGGGCTTTACTGGCGACGTGCTATCCAGCGCGCTGTGGGCCAACGGCGTTCGCGTACTGGGGCGCAGCTTCAAATACCATCGGCCCCGCGGCATCTACAGCCTCGCCAACCACGATGCCAATGCATTGGTCTCTGTAGGTTCGCGAACCAATTTACGCGCGGACTGCCTGCCCTTGGAAGCCAACTTACAGGCTTCCGCGGTCAATACTCTGGGAAGCGTTTCCCGTGACCACCTAGCCATCATGGACCGCTTTAGCCGGTTCCTTCCCGTCGGGTTTTATTACAAGGCATTCCATACTCCCCGCCGGCTCTTTCCCTTTTACGAAAACCAGATGCGTAAAGTCGCTGGTCTGGGTAGGATCGACCCCCAATACCGGGAAGCGGCTACCGCTAAGCAATACGACTTCTGCGACCTGCTGATCGTGGGCGCGGGTCCGGCAGGACTGAGTGCCGCCGTCGACGCCGGCGAACGCGGGCTACGCGTGATCCTGGTCGACGAAAACCCCCATCCTGGTGGCAGTTTCACGTGGCAGTGGCGACGCCACGCAGAGGCCCTGGAGCGTTGCGAACAACTGCTCAATCGCGTACACGCACTGGACAACATTGACCTGCGGGTGGGAACACTCGCAGCGGGTTGTTACAGTGATCGTTGGGTCGCCTTGTTCGACCAGCAACGCATGACCAAACTGCGAGCCGCTGCAGTCCTGGTCGCCAGTGGCTGCTTTGAACAACCCGCGGTCTTCCAGAACAATGATGCCCCCGGCATCATGCTCGGTTCCGCGGCCCAGCGTCTGGTTCATCGCTACGCCGTACAGCCTTTCAGCCAGGGAGTCATTCTGGGTGCAAACCGTGACGCATATCGCCTGGCCAGCGACCTTACCACGCACGGAATTGATGTCACCGCGATCTGCGACCTCCGCCCCGAGGGCGAGTCTTCCCCAGCCGGCACACGAGTGCAGGAACTCGGCATCCCCATCTACCGCGGTTACACCATCTATCAAGCTGAAACACGCCGGCGCGGCACACAACTCACCGGCGTCATCGCGTGCCCACTCGACCGGCAAGGCGATACCCAACCTCAAGCGGGCTTAAGTCTTCCCTGTGATGGCGTGGCCGTCAGTGTCGGTTGGGCTCCCGACGCGGGCCTCCTCTACCAGGCCGGAGCGCGCTTCCAATACCAGTCTGCGGTCGAGCAGTTTGTACCCCACACCTTGCCGCCAGGTCTGTTCGCGGCCGGGCGGGTCAATGGCATTTTCTCCTGGGCAGACCAATGCATTGACGGCCAGCGAGCCGCGCGCGCAGCGGCCATTCATCTGGGCCATCCCGACATCACAGAAATTCCCACCCTCACGCACCAGGGAACCCCGCCCAGTCACCCCTACCCAATCTTCCCGCATCCGGAGAAACACAATTTCGTCGACTTCGACGAAGACATCCACTTGGCGGATTTCAAGAATGCCCACCAGGAGGGCTATGACAATATCGAATTGGTGAAACGTTTCACCACCGTCGGCATGGGCCCCAGTCAGGGCAAACTCTCCAACATGAATGCGATTCGAATCTTGGCGCGTCAGAACAACGCCACCATCGACGCCACGGGGACCACCACTTCACGCCCGTTCCAACATCCCGTACCGATCGGTCATCTGGCGGGCCGTCGCTTCCATCCATTGAGACGAACTCCACTCGACGCCTGGCATCGTCAGGCGGGCGCCCAAATGGCGCATGCTGGAGCGTGGCTTCGCCCCGAATACTATGGTGCCGCTGATGAGCGTGCCCAGTCGATCCTGGCGGAAGCGGAGCACGTGCGCCAACGTGTCGGACTGATCGACGTCAGCACATTGGGAAAGCTCCAGGTCACAGGGCCAGACGCCGCTGAGTTTCTGGAACGAATCTACACCGGTCGATTCCAGAAACAGTCCACGCAACGCCTACGTTACGGTCTGGCATGCGACGAGACCGGAACCGTGCTGGAAGACGGTGTGATCGCCCGTTTGGCGCATGATCACTTCTACGTTACGGCAACCAGTGGAGGTAGCGGCTCTTTTTACCGCGAACTTTTACGTTGGCGTCAACTCTTCCAATTAGACGTGCAGATCAGCAATTTGACCGGACAACTCGCTGCGCTCAATCTGGCGGGCCCCGACTCACGCGACGTCCTCAAAGAACTCACTTGCATCGACATCTCCGGTGAGGCCTTCCCCTACCTGGGAGTTCGAGTGGGCACTGTTGCTGGTGTACCAGCAACGCTCATGCGCGTCGGATTTGTGGGCGAACTCGGATACGAAATCCACGTACCGGCTAGCAGTGCGGTCCATGTCTGGGAACAACTCTGTGAAACTGGAAGGCCATTCGGACTCAAACCATTTGGGGTCGAAACGCAGCGTCTGCTACGGCTTGAAAAAGGGCACCTCATTGTCGGACATGATACTGACGCGTTAACTTATCCAGCCGAAGCTGATTTGCAGTGGGCCATCGCGCAAAACAAACCGTTTTTCGTAGGTTCCAGGAGCCTCGAAATTCTTCAGAAACGCCCACTGATGCGGAAACTGGTCGGATTTCGCCTGAAAGATACCGAAGACAAGCCGTTTCCCGAGGAATGCCATCTGATCCTCGACGGAGAAACCATCGTGGGTCGGGTCACCAGCATCGCCAGAGACTCCACCCTAAAACATCCCATCGGAATGGCTTTCGTCGAGCCACGACTGGCATCGCCAGGTAGCCCGTTGGCGATCCGTACTGCACCCGGAACGACCGTAACGGGTGAAGTATGTTCCCTGCCCTTCTACGATCCCGACAACCTCCGCCAACAATAGCGACGGCACTGACTCGCCTCCGGAGCGCCCCATGCCTCTGCCCATCACCCGCACGAGTCCATTCGAACTGCCATCTACTCCAGGCGCATCACGCGACCTGGCCGGAGCCTCCCTGGCACTTTGGTTTGACGACCCGGAACGAGAACGCCAAGCCGCCCAGCGCCTCGCCTTATGCGACCTGAGCGCTCTCCCGAAAGCGGGTTACAAGGGAAACGGCGCCACCGCCTGGTTACAGACGCACCAGACCCCGCTGCCCGCGGAAACGTTTGAATCAACACGCCTCACGGATGGGGGTATCATTGTCAAAGTCGCCGCTGACGAGTATTTTCTCGAGGCGGGCCCCTCGGGAGTGGATCTACCCGTACCATCCAACGGAGAATTTCCGCCGGACTGCTTTCCCGTGGTTCGAGAAGACGCTTCACTCGTACTCTGTGGGGCGCGTGCGGCAGCGGTACTACTACAGGTTTGCGGATACGACTTTTCCACTGCGACCCTCGACCGGGTGATCTACACACGCGTAGCCGGCGTGGATTCCGCCGTCTTTCCAGCAGCCGGATACCCGCACACGCACGTTAAACTCTGGTGTGATCGTAGTTATGCCGTGTCCCTGTGGAACAGTTTGGTGGAGATTTGCGAGGAATTCGAGGGGCCGATCATCGGGGCACAGGCACTCTTCACGGACCTTCCATGACCTTCTTCGAAGTCGCCCCTGAATGCCACGCACTCGGGCTGCGTGCCGGCGCCATCTTGTTTCGCGACCTGCACATCCACCCCGCTTCCGCGTTATTGCGTGAAGCGATCGCCGCCACAGCGCGAGACGTTCAGAAGACATTTATGGATCGTCGCAGCATCCGTTCCCACCCCGCCCTGCAACGGATCCGGGAAATCCTCACAACCATCGGCAGTGACCCGCGTCGCCACCCTCCCTCAACAGAAAAATTACTTCAGTACGCGCGCACCAAATTGACCCTGCCCGCCATCAACAATCTCGTTGACTGCTACAACCTGATTTCCCTGCAGAGTTTTTGCAGCCTGGGCGCGCATGACGTGGACCGCCTCTCACTTCCTGTCCGTTTACAACAATTCACGGCGGAGGAGACCTTTATTCCCCTAGGAAGCAGCGCGCCTCAGACGATACGTTGTGGAGAGTTTGGGTACGTCGATCAAGGCGAGCGCATCCTCTGTCGACTCGACTCTTTGCAGGCTGATTTCAGCAAAGTTACTAGTGACACACGCAGCGCCATCTTGATCGTCGAGGCAACCGATACCACGCCTCCCCCGGTGCTGACCGACCTCCTCCAGAGCACCGCAACCGCGGTCCAGCAGCACTGCGGCGGCCGAGTGCTGCAGCTCGTCGGGCCTAATTAAGGGCGGGCAACACAGCGGCTACTCCCGAATCGCAGCCGCCACCGTGTTGGAAAATTTCAACTGCTCAAAGCGATCCCAGGGAAGGGGTTCCGTGGTCAATAAGACCATGTAAGCTTCGCGCGCCGGATCAATCCAGACCATCGTCCCAGTCGCTCCCCAATGACCGTACGCACGGTCACTCAACAAACAACCGAGACCGCGAGGATGACTGTGCCAGGCATGTTGCCATCCATAGCCCCATGGCTGCGAGCGCCACAGTTCAGGAGGTAGTTCTCCTAGTCGTTTGGATTGATTCGCCGTCATCGCGGCCAGAGTTCCCGGCTGAAGAACCCCCGCCTGTCCGCGGTGAATTTCCAATAGATGCGCGCACAGGCGACCCAAATCGGACGCCGACGCCAACAACCCTCCCCAAGGCGCGCCCAACTGCCGCCAGTACCGGCTATTCCATCCCCAATCGGTGTCCCGTTCACTCAGCAGTCGCGACTCCGCCACTTGGTCTACCCGCCGCGTCTGATACCAGCGATCAGGGATTCCCAATGTCGTATTTTCCAGTTCCAGTGGCGTGAATACGTGCTGCCGCAAGAACTCGGGGAGCGGCGTCCCCGCAATCTTTTCAACCAACGCCCCCAGCACCAGAAACCCGGTACTTTGATACTGGTACGACGTACCCGGGCG
This sequence comes from Planctomycetaceae bacterium, assembly GCA_002709225.1. Lineage (GTDB taxonomy): Bacteria > Planctomycetota > Planctomycetia > Pirellulales > Pirellulaceae > UBA9264. Next base: position 19,651 of record PAQH01000080.1, on the reverse strand, counting down.
GTATCCCAGCGGTAGACGGTTGACATGATCAAGAAAGACGGTCAGCGGCGCGTGCTGTCGGCGCAACGGTTCATTCTGCGGAACAAAGTCGGGTAACCCCGATGAGTGCGTCAACAAATGTCCCACACGCACCCGTCCCTTCCCTTGTTGTCCGAATTCTGGCAAGAACCTAGTCACTGGCTCAGCCGGATCGAGAAGGCCACGTTCCACGAGCTGCAGCACCGCCAACGCCGTAATCGGTTTGGTTGGTGAGGCGATCAAGAACACGGTGTCGGCACTGGTCGTTCGTACCCGATTCGCATCAACAGATCCCAAAGCAATCCGTAACGGAGACGCGCCAAGGACCCCAATCTCCACGCTAATCGCTCGACAACGGTCCTCCTCTATCCACCTGTTCAAAAGGCGCGACGCATGCTCAATCTGTCTTTCATCAATGTGCGACATAAGCATCCTGAGATAGTCGGGTAGCCCGATATGAATCTCCAGCCAGATCCACCTACCCGGCAAACAGACCCGCGCTGGCGTGAATACACCTGGGGTTCGTGGCGCCACGCATGGATATTACCCGGCGGCCTTTTCCGCTGCGGGATTTTCCGGCGGCGCGTAGAGGTGGTAGACCACTACTTCAGCCTTATGCGGGAGGTATTCCTCGGGTTTCGCATGGCGCCCATTACCACTACGGCCGTTGGCTTTGTAAACGGGTACCGCGAGCCGCCGCCCATCGGGGTGCAGCGCCAAATCGTATCCCGAGGGAACCGGCAAGGAGTGCACGGGGGCTTCTCCCTCCGCACCCCAAAACTCAAGTGTGGATTGCGCGTGCAAGTGCTCACCTTGAGAAACGACCGTGCCATCCTCGAGCACTCTGACTCCCTGCACCGGCCCGTCATCTGTAACTTTCTTCGTCGCCCGCAGCGTGCGCAAGAGTTGACCACTCTGAAAATCAAACTCGAGGACAGCTGGATACCCGGGACAAAACGTATTGCTCTTGATATCGGTCATCCCGCCACACACCAGCCGACTCCCATCACGATTAAAGGCCAGGCAGCGCACCCCCCCCACATCCGCCAAAAACCGGTCCTCACGTGTATGTAACACACCCGCGTCAAGTGTGCGCAAAAGTTCCCCCGTGGCTAGATCCCATTGAACAACTTGCCCCAGCACATCGCCGCTTACCAGAGTCATGCCGTCCGGGTGTATCTGCGTACTGAAAATATCTCCGCCATGGCCGGTCAGCTCTCGCTGCAACTTACCGTCATCGCTGGACCAAAGCCGGATCACTCGATCGCTGCCCGCCGTCACTACGGTCGCCCCATCACCGGACAGGCAAACGGATCGAATCCAGCCTGGCGCTCCAGTTTCTCCGGGATGCGCTGCAACCTGCGTCCACCTGGGTTCCGCTTCCGCCTCTTGAAAATCACGACAAACCAGGGTCCCGTGATAGTCCCCGCTGTAGACCCACTGCGTCTGCGGGTGGAAGGCAAAGCCTCCCACCCATGAGGCATGGTTGGAAAACTCTTTTTTGCTACCGTCTGCCAGCCGCCAACAAATCAGCTTCGTATCCTGCCCCGCTGCCAGCACGTAGCGCCCGCAGGGACTGAACCCCACGCGATACAATTGCCGATCGTGTTCGAGGCGTTGCCCGATCCAGGTTTTGGCTACATTCAATTCGCCGGGGTTTCCAGGTTCCATATCAGGCCAACACCTCCTGTATCACAGTCATCTCCTCATGTGCAATCGGCAACGGCTGGCCTCGATTAACATACTGCTGGGCCGTCGCATCGATTCCCAGGCAATGAAAGATTGTGTGAAACAAGTGTCCCACGTCGTACTCATCACTATCACACCAGGCACCATTCGCGGTGGTCTTGCCGACCACCACCCCTCGTCGCAAGCCGGCTCCGGCAAGCACCAATGACCAAGCCTCCGGCCAATGGTCACGGCCACAGCGATTATTGATCTTGGGCGTCCGACCAAACTCCGACATCAACACTACCACGACCTGGTCGAGCAAACCCCGCTCTTCCAGATCACGAATCAACGCGGCAAAAGACTGGTCAATTTGCGGAACCAGGCTGCGGTGCATGTTGAAATGATCGGCATGGGTATCCCAGTAATACGATGTCACTTTGACAAACTGGACCCCCGCCTCAAGCAGCCGACGCGCTTGTAACAGATGGCGTCCTAATGGGTGTGTACCGTAGCGTTCTTTGTCGGCAGCCGGCAACATGTCGGGATCAAAAAGATCCTGGCGCCGTCCCAATTGAGCCGCCATGTCATACGAGTAGTCGTAGGCCTTGATGAACTGATCCAACCGTCCCTGGCGGAAACGCGAGTTGGCCAGACGCCGTAGCCGGTCGCGATTCGCCGCCTGTGCTGAATCGAGTTGCGGAGGTCGCCGTATATGGATCGGTGGCTTGCCATCACCCAGACCCAACGCGCCATACCGCGCGCCAAGGAAGCCTGCGTCCTTCCACATGTACCCCCCGCGTCCCGGTTTGACATGCATATAGGACGGCAGCTGGTTCTCGGGGGGCGGCAATAAGTGACTGACCGCCGAACCGAGAAATGGGTAGGTAACGCCACGATTCTTGGGATCACCACGCTGCACTCGCGGCACCGCGCTGGAATGGTTCTCATCCTTGGTGGACATACTGCGAATCACCGCCAGCCGATCCGCAATCTGCGCTGTGTGCGGTGTCAACTCACTGAAGTGGGTTCCCGGCAACGCGGTAGGAATACTACGAAATGGTCCGCCAAATTCACTCGCTGGCTTCGGATCCCAACTCTCCAACTGACTGATCCCGCCGTCAAGCCAGATAAAAAGCACCTGACGGTTCTTGCGTTTGATCTCCTCAGCCACAACAGGATCAAGCAGCATCCCCAGGCCTCCCGTCCCGGCAACACCCGCCAGCGAACCAAGTACCTGGCGGCGGCTGAAATGATGTTCTCGGCGATTACAGCTGTCGCACTGTGGCATACTATTCCCCTAGTGGTTCAAACGAAATTCCGCGGCGGCCAACAGCGCCCAGACGAGGTCGACAAGCGCCCCCGCCTGCGTCTCCTGATTTGCCCGCAAGTACGCGAGAGCTTCGCGTTGTTCCTGGTCGCCTGGCTCGCGCGACAGAATGCTCAAGTAGATCTCCTGGATCTGCGCTGAAGCGTCCTTGGCGGCCAGCACACGTTCCATTGTGGTTCCGGGTCGGGCCTCGAGCCAATCCAATACCAACGGTTCGTGCATCAAGAACAACGCGTGCCCCATGGCCGGATTAAATTCATCCTGATTCTCACCCTCAGGCGCGCCCAAAACACGCCCAAACAGATCCAATGTTTCGGCAGTATTCGCCGGCAACAGTTCACTGCGACCATTGATGTAATCGTACCAGTTGAACTTCGGTTCGCTGGGGGGCGTCTGCTCCATACGCTCGCGATTTCCGGTCGCCACCAACAGGGACCACGCTAGTTGTTCCGGGCTCAGAGGCTTTGGGATGGCGACTCGGTATCGGTCCTCGTGAACCGTCTCTCCCTCTGCCAACCCGGACCACGTGCCCGCCCGTTGGTAGGCGTCACTTAAGGCAATCTGCCGCAGCAAAGGCTTGATACGTAACGCATCCGCCACCCACCCGGCCTGCAGGGCTTCTAGCAACTCGGGGTGCGACGGCGGATTCTCGGGGTGATCCGCAGCCAATGGGTGGATCAACCCACGCCCCATCATCAGATACCAGAATCGATTGACGCACGTCCGCACAAACAAACGGTTTTCTGGGTGCGGAAGATCCTCCGACAACATCAGCCTCGGGCGGTAGGCGGCAGCATCGTCTTCCTCCGCTGGCTTCACTTCCGGGACTTCCCGTTCTGGACGCCCCGGTAATCGCGGCCCGGTCGATTGCTGCCCCGGCTCAAACACCGACTCAAATTCCGAGCGGGCCTGACTCGGTTTCTCCTGAACATACGAGTACAGACCGAAATAGTCACGCTGCGTATAACTCTCTACAGATGGATGATCATGGCACTGGGCGCACATAATGTCTCTACCCAAGAATAGCCGCGCGACGTCCTGGGTGATTTGGTGTGCGTTTCCTTTGCGCCCAGACACCAACATAAACTTCGCTGCCGCAGGATATTTGGGTTCTTTGGCTGGAACAAACATGAGTTCGCCCACAATCTGATTCCAAGGCCGGTCGGCAGCCAACGATTCTTCGAGGTAGCGTATCCAGTCCGGCTGAGGAATGGAGGTCTCGTTGCGCCGTTCGAGCACCCAGACGCTGACAAACTCCTGCATTCGACGGGCGTAATCTGGCGACGCCAGCAGACTTTCGACGACTTCCGTCCTCTTCGTCGCACCCTTGTTCCCCAGAAAAGCTCGGGTTTCCTCAACCGTCGGCACCCGCCCGGCCAAGTCGAGCGTCACGCGTCTGAGGAATTCAGCATCACTCGCTTGTGGAGCCACGGGGCCACCTGCCGCGTCACCAATATAACGATCAATCACACGATGTAGTGGCTCCGACGCCGTAATGAGCGTGGGCAGGCAAACCGAGAACGCGACCAACCCCAGTTGCGTCAGAGACCACCGCATGCTTTGCGCTCCAACAAAATCGGGGGTTACGAACCACTGTCGGCCATGGCGCCAGCCTATCTGGCGCATCGACCACGGTGGCTCCCGCGCTATCACGTCACCGCGCGCAGGGGGCGATTTCCCTTGCGAGCTTCTCATCCTACCACGACCGCAGGCCCACTGTACACGTCGGATTAGGGGCCGCCTGCGTTGCCCACTCACCCCCTTGTCGCTCAGTCTGGTGCTACAATGTGGCTAATGACAATGTGCCGCGGCCTGCACACTGGTTCTCCTCCTCAGCAAGGACCTTTCAGGATGGCAAAATCGAACTCTCTGCCCGTTCCCCGCGGCGATGTCGGGCCGGAAGATCAACCTGGCCGCTCTCTAAAGGCCGCCCTGCGTAACGGGCAAGTGCTGCTCGGCGGAATGCTCTCAGAATACGCGCGTCCGGCACTCGTCAAACTCTTCGTACATGCCGGTTTCGATTTCCTGTATATCGAATACGAACACGGATTCTTTGACTTGGCAACCTTAGCCGACACCGTCCTCTGCGCACGTGACAACAACCTCCCAGTCATCGCCAAGACACCGCAACTCGAGCGGGCCGAAGTTGCCAAACTACTGGAATGTGGAATCGTCGGAATCCAGCTACCCCGCACAGAAACACGCGCCGACGTAGAATGCTTGCTGGATTACATTAAGTTCCCTCCCCGTGGTACTCGTGCCATCGCGCCCGGCTATGGCAGCAGCGGATACGCTCAGCCCGCCAATTGGGCCACCTGGATGGAAGACCAGGACCAGGAAACCACTTTGGTGGTGCATATCGAAACTCGACGAGCCTACGAAAACGCAGAAGAAATCATTAGTACACCGGGTGTCGACATGGTATACGTCGGGCCAGGTGACTTCTCGATTGAAATGGGCCATCCTGGTCAGTACGACCACCCCGAAGTCCGTGGGCCCATGGAAACCATTCTCCAGCTCTGCATCCAGCACGATGTGCCGTTTGGAACGACCGCTGCCAATCTTACCGCTGCTGGCGAGTGGATCCGTCAGGGAGCGAGTTTTTTCGAAACTGTCGATGAATTGACGCTCATCGCCGAGGGGGCGACCCGCCTGGTCAACGAATACCGTGCCCTAGCGGGCACAGCTGTTCCGCCGCGGTGACCCGATCTGATGACCGGTGGTTTCGGCCACGAATGCCCACCAGCAACAAACTGAATCTGCTGGTGACCAATAGCCCGCCCCTCTCCCTTCCTCTCGACAGCCAAGTGAATGTCCGCTATTGGAAACAACTGCGCGTTTCCAACGCGGTCCAACTGTCTCATGTGGCACAACAATACAGACACTGCCCCTGGTTTATCGCATGCCCTTCTCTGACCAACAGATCGTGCCACCGCAGTGGAATCTGGGCGATCTGCCAATCCATCAATTCGTGGTGCGTGCTGTACACGGTTTTCGTGAACACCACCTTGATGCCCGCAGCGCTCAGTTCGCCTACTACGCAATGCTATTCATAGCGCCTCTCCTGATCCTACTGATTGCCACCTTGGCGCAACTGCCCCTGGAAGGCGAAATCGAAAGCCTCACTGAGACTGCTGGACGCACGCTGCCCAGCGGTGCGGACAGCGTGTTGTTACGGCAAATTGAAGACATCCAGAAGCACTCCACTCTCTCGCTAGTACTGTTCGCGCTGATCGTAGCCGGATTCGCCGGATCGCAGCTTTTCTTGACCATCTCACGGGGATTAAATGCCGCCTACGGCGTCACCGAAGTGCGTCGCGGCTGGCAAGTTCGCTGCCTGGCGTTACTGGTGACCCTGGGAGCGTTCATCATGCTCCTGCTCGCACTCCTGCTGCTATTACTGGGTCCGGTCATTACGCACTGGATGGCTGAACATGCTTTCGACCCACGGCTCGAATTTCTGCTCAATCGGGGCTACCGCTGGCTGATTCTCGGGCTGGTCACTCTGACGTCCGCATCGGTAATTTACTGGCTCGCCCCCGGCACCAAAGTCCGCTGGTCACTGCTTACTCCAGGCAGCCTGTTTGCCACTTTAGGGTGGGTAATTATGGGCCGCGGATTCCAGTTTTACGTGGAGACCGTAGCACGCTACAACGAAACCTACGGCGTCATTGCGGGCACTATTATCCTACTGGTCTGGCTCTATTTGACCGGTGCGGTGCTGATGATGGGAGGACAGATCAACAGCATTATCTATTTGCAGCACCAGCGGGCCACCGCCGACACCGTGATCGCACCCACTCACGCCAACAGCAGTTGATACCAGCCCAGATGCCCGGACTCGAGGATCAACACGAATTGACCTTGCGTTAAATCCATCCGCTTGCCAAAGTGCTCCTCCGATCTCTCCTTTCATCTGTTCGACTGTGGAAAAAGCGAGCACCCTAATGAAGCGACACCACTTGACGCTAGTAATCCTCCTGCTGACAAGTCCTCTCCTGACGCCTGAAATCGTGGCTGCCGAACTCCACAAAGATTGGCTCAAACACTTAGCTGGCGTCTGGAGCAGCAAAGACTCAATGGGGACAACAGGCGAGAGCAAAGCCGACCTGCGGCTCGACGGCAACCTGGTTGTGTCCAAGGGCAAAAACTCACTCGGACTGGAAGTCATGACGGTGACTGCCTGGGAACCCGACAAGCAGGCCCTGGTAATGACTTCCTACGACAACTCGGGGATGTATTTCCGTATTATTTTCAATAAGATCACCGCGACCTCCATCACCGGCGCGCAGACTGGCCAGGCGGAAGGCCTGGGGACCTACACGGGCCAAATGACCCTTACCAAAACAGCCAAAGGCTATCAGTGGACGGGGAAATTCAAAACCGCCAACGGTGAACAAGCGGAAGTACAAGGTACCTCAACGCGCAAGAAATAATGCGAACCTGCCCGCCACTCAAGAGAGTGGCTCGCGAGGATCGGAGTTCAAGTCAATGTGCGGCGCGAACGGGTAATCGACGGGGTCGTAGTTAATCTCCAACTCTGGTGTCAGGAGCCGCTGATGCCCCTTGAACCGCGACGTCAACGCGCGGTCCAAGATCCCGCTTGTCAAGACTGTTCGCTCAACCGGATAAGACGGCCTACCTGTGTGAACCATACGCTCAATGGCTTTGAGAAGGTAGGCGAAGTGTGGAATGGCCGGTTCCGCGCGTTCTTCAAAATGCACCGCCACGGGATCGCGTTGCCCGCGTAGTTTTACCGCTGCGCCAATTCCGCCAGCATAATGCGGCAACATGAACACCGCGCCTAGCAGCCCGTCGGTATAGCGGAATAGCAACAGTGACGAAGCGGCGTCTCCGCGCATGTCACGACCGCCTCGCACGGGAATCAAACGGAACACCGCATCCATCAGATCCTCCCGCACCACCCCCTCATCAACTGCCTTCCAGATGTCGTCTCCCTGCAAACACTCCACCCACTCCACCCCAGCCTCGGCGTTGCGGCGACGTTCTACCAGACATTGAAAACAGTCGAGAGTGTGGCTCCCATAGCGATCCAGATCGCCGTACCCCACCCCCACCACCGCCTCAATCTCAGCTCCCATCGGAATCGTCCGCGAGGGGCGTCGGAAGGTTACTGGCAGCGACGAGCCCGCCATCATCGGAATCTTCATTTCCTGCGCGCGACGATAAATCGCCGAGGCATCTCGCCACTCCGGACCAAGATGCTTGTCACTGAACACGGGCACCACCCGGCCATGTTTTTCGAAGGCATCCGCAATCCCGTCAAAGAACCGGCGCCGCGGATACAGTTGCTGCCCCTTTTCGTTGACTGGGTAGTTGCCGTGTTCACCGATACTGATCACGCCATCAACGGCAATCCGTTTTCCTCCCAGCGTCAACGCACCTTCGATCGAGTCGAAGATGGGGACACCATACTTCTTGGCAATTGGGCGGGCCAGGTCCTTGGGACCGAATTGATCCACATAGAGTGACGCCAGATTGAGCGCCGGCCCAGGGCCTCCATCCTGCCCCCATCCCGCCACCACCTTCGTCACCAGTACATCCGCGTGCAATATCTTTTCGTAGGCCGTGACAATGGCGGCAACCGGTTTGGGCTGGAGAGGTTCAGCCGCGTTCGCCAGCACTTGCCGCGCGACGCCTGCCGGGTCCGCAACCGCACCCAGTGCCACAGTACCCGCGATGCCAAGCAAACTGCGACGGTCAAGATGTCCACATCCGTCCACCATCCGACTCCTTCCCATGATTCAATTCACCATCTCGATCACAGTCTATTATGCTGTCCAAGCACGCCGTGAGAGTATACCAGGAGTTCCCTCGTCCTGCTTAGCGCCCCAGGACCCCGGCCGAATCTTCTCCCGTAACGCGCGACCCGGTCGCACCCCGCCTGAGACCAGCGAACCGATCAGGCGATCTTCTCGTCACCTGTCGCCAAGGTCGCGGCGAAATCGGCCGCCATGGCCTCCAAATCGTACGTACTGCGCCAACTCCAGTCCCGCCGAGCTGCCGTATCGTCAAATCGCCTCGGCCAACTATCGATCAAGTCCGCAATCCCATTATCGGTTTGAAACTCTAACGACGCGTCCGGATAGTGGACCCCGATGGCCACCGCCAGTTCCTTCGCGGTCGGTGACAAGGCCTGGATATTGTAGACATGCTGCTGCAACTTCTCCGCAGGCGCCTCCAATAACATGACCATCGCGTTAATGACATCTCGCGTGTAAATCAACGCCGGCTGGCTATCGGGTCGCACCTGAAACACGAACGCGCCGTTCCGTGCCGTTTCCATGAAGGCCCGTGACACATAAGAACTGGCCGCCCCGAGGTGAGCATAGCGCGACACCACAATCGGAACACGCAGGCTGCGGAAGTCGAGCCCGTGCCGTCGCGCGTAGTACACACCCAAACGCTCAACGGTAGCCTTGGTCACACCGTACATGCCATCCGGCCACTGGACCTGATCGTCAGCAATCAAGTCCGGCAGCCGACCTCCGTATGCCGCCAGCGAACTCGGGAAGAAAAAACGCTCCACACGGTGCGCCAACGCCAGTTCCAGAAGCGTGAAGGCGCCGGTGGCGTTCAACGCCCACGCTGCCGCTCGGTTGGCTTCGGACGCAGCCGAGAGTAGCGATGCAAAATGGACCACCACGCGTGGTTCATAATCTCGAAACAGCGTCTCCATGTCTTCAGCGATCGTGACGTCACCGCGCACGTATTCACACCCCGCTGCAACGGGGGCGACCGGCTCCTCCACTACATCCAGCAGTACACATCGAATACCAAACTCCGCCAACGGAAAGGTCAGTTGGCAGGCCAGATTACCAGCGCCACCAGTGATGAGATAAACCGGCTGCATCCTTCCCTCCTTTTCTACGCAGTGTCCAATGCCCACCCGCTGCCGACCCGTAGGATACCAGATCCCGGCGCCACAACGCGCGCCCCTCCAACGGATTCACTTGGCCGCGTTACAGACGCTTGTTAGGCTGTAGAAACGTCGCTCGACAGCGCCAGCGGTCAGGCACTGATTTTCTGAGTACTCGCTCGATAACTTCTCGGCTCCACTTGTTCGCTACCCGCGTATGTGCATCAGTAATCCCTTTGTACCAGCGATCTTCTGCGAATGACGCTCTCGGGCAGTTTCCACGCAGCGGCCGCTTACCACCTAGGACCAGGTCACAACAATGCAGCATTACGCTAACGATCGACACCGATACTCGCGGGGTTTGCCACGATCCCTGGCGGCGCGTGCCAGGTTCTGTATTCGCATCGCCTGCTCCTGCTTACTGACCTGCCAGCTGGTGGGGCTCTTTACCCACGGTCGGCGGCTGGCCGCCGCAACGCGTACCACGAAACCCAACATCGTTTTGATCATGGCGGACGATCTCGGCTATGCCGAACTCGGATCGTATGGCCAACAGAAAATCCGCACCCCCCATTTGGACCAACTCGCCCGCCAGGGGATGCGATTCACCCGTAATTACTCGGGGAACGCCGTCTGCGCGCCATCACGATGCGTCTTGATGACTGGACGACATCCCGGACACGCGGAAATCCGTAACAACTCCGAAGTCCGCCCCGAAGGCCAACGCCCGCTTTCACCGGATGCCGTCACCATGGCCGAGATCCTCGCGGCGGAAGGCTACGTGACGGGGGCCTTTGGTAAATGGGGGTTGGGCGCGCCTGGTTCAACCGGAGACCCACTCCAGCAGGGTTTCCGACGTTTCTTCGGGTACAACTGCCAACGACACGCCCATAGCTACTATCCCGCATATCTCTGGGACAACGCCCAACGCATCCCACTCCAAAACAAGCCGCCGATTCCCGGGCACGCGCGTTTGCCCCGTGATGTGGATCCCGCCGACCCTGCCAGCTACGACCGCTACAAGGGGAAAGACTACGCGCCAGACCGCATCCACCGGCAGGCTCTCTCCTTCATCCGCAAACACCGCCATGAACCGTTTTTCCTCTACTACCCCACAATCATTCCTCATGTCGCCCTTCACGTTCCGGACGAAGAACTCAAGCCTTATCTAGACCAACGCTGGAACGACCCACCCTTTACTCACCGCACCGGCGGCGGCTACACCCCTCACTTTACGCCGCGCGCCGCGTACGCGGCGATGATCACCCGTATGGACCGCTATATCGGTCGCATACTGGACCTGCTCGGCGAACTGGATTTGTCGGACAACACGATCGTGATCTTTACCTCCGACAATGGAACGACCCACCTGAAAAGAGAGGTCGATTACGAATTCTTCCAGAGTGTCAAACCGCTCCGCGGCCTGAAAGGGTCCCTTTACGAAGGAGGAGTGCGTGTCCCTCTGCTTGTCCGCTGGCCGGGTCACGTTCAACCTGGGAGCACATCGAATGTGGTCACAGGCCTGGAGGATTGGGTACCCACGTTGTTGGACCTGATCGGCTCGCCCGGCAAAAGCCCCCGTGACCTCGACGGCATCAGTATCGCACCAACCTTGAGGGGCCAGCCGCAACATAGCCGCAAATTCTTGTACCGTGAATTTTCCGGCTACGGCGGCCAACAGGCGGTCTGGATGGGCCGCTGGAAAGGCATCCGCCAGCGGATTCTCAAACCAAACAACCAGACCCCGTTGAAACTCGAACTGTACGACTTGGAAGCAGACGTCTCGGAATCCCGAGACGTCTCCACCGAACATCCCGAGGTCGTGAAACGACTCAGAGAGCTGATGAAACAAGAGCATCAGCCATCAGCAGCGTTTCCCTTCCCGGCGTTGGACGGCTGAAGTGTGAGTACGTTGCTCCATTGCAGTTAAAGTACCGGGTTAACGGACCGGTGTCTCAAAGCGTAGCAGATCGACCGTGGGCAACGAAGTAAACACGCGCCAGGTACCCAGACGCTCTTCCCACGACTCCAGACGGACCGTCGAATTACGTAATGTGAACGCGGCTTGTTTCCCGAGTGGCCCCAGGATCCAAATCGTTTCCCCGGGTTGCGGAATTCCATTAATAGGGAGCTGCAGCCCCTGCTGCAGAATGTAGTAGCGGGCAGGCAAATCACATGGCACGGGTACCAGCAGACGATCCTTGCCGGGAGTCTGTTGCAACCCTGCGCCGACGGCTTTGACCGCCTCGGGAATCGACACATAGACGTCTGTTTTCAAATAACCCTGCCGCAGCGTCATGGGGAATAAACAGGTGACCACCGCCAAGCCGACCGGACCGCCATATAAGATCCAGCGACGCCCCCCCACTCGCCGTGCCAACCACCGTACACCGAAAGCGACCAGCAAGTACCACCAGGGGGCCAGAAACAGCAAGACTCGAGGTGGTGGCACAACCCCCTGGCACACCATGATGACCAGCAGCGACAGGAAAGGAAAACCAAATCGAAACAGCCTCCCACGATCTCGTAATCGCCAGAGGCATCCGACACCGGCGAGCGGCAAGCCGGCCCACCAGAGCAATGGCCCACTGTTCCAATAACGCCAACCAGTCGCCAGGTTGGCCCACCCAAGCGTTAGCAACTGTTGCCATGGCAAACGGTCGAACTGCCGATTCTCGAAGGCCTGTGTCCCGCGGAAAACATAGCCCGGCGCATATAGAGCAAGAACGGTGATGCTGGCAAGTCCGGTCAAGAGAGCAACTTTCAGCAGTCGCTCTTTCCAGCAGATGAAGGCGGTGGAATTCGCTTGCCACCAGGGTGCCATGCTGAACCACCCCAGAATTCCCGCAGCGGGATACAGCATCACAGGTATCGCGAAACAACCTAACACGAGACTCGCCCACGCCAAGACCCAGTAGAGGGCCGCGCGGCTGGAACCGTCGTGAATCCGCCCCAAACTATGATCCAAGAGGACGGCGAAAAAAACCACCAAAGTGTAACCTCGCGCATCGACGGAGTAGCTGATTAATAGCGGGGAACAGCCCGCCAGCGTTGCCGCCACGAGCGCCGTCCATCGATCCGCCCACGTCACGGCCCATCGATAGATCAAGACCACCAGCAGGATACCAATCAACAAGGCCGGGATTCGGAACAGTGTCTCTCTCTGACCGCCCCAATAGCGGCAGACACACATGAACAGCGTGTTCAGCAAGTGGTTGTTCGGTGAGTTGTAATCCGAAATGGCGAGATACCAGCTGCGACTGGCAAAATTAACATACGAATACGCTTCGTCGTACGCCACAGGACGGCGCAGCAACATCAATCGCAACACGCTGGCAGGCACGATCACGAGCAGCACCAGTCGCCCCCCCCAGGACCAGGCAGGCATCGTTTTCGCCCAATTCAAGAAGGCTGATTGGAACTGTTGAATCGCCATCAACACCCGTTGCCGTCCACGGATTACCCCTCCCCCCGCGGCCAACCCGGCAGCTGCCAACAACCAGGCAACCTGCCTGAATCGTATCACTCGCTGAGGTGTCACATCGGTCGGCTTGCGAATGCCACCGGCGATGCCCTGCATCGTCTCCACCGACATCCACGCCAAACCCAGCGCACCCACACCGGCGGCAAGCAGGAACAAGCCCAGCACGAGAATCAACCGGCTCGCTCTGGGCTTTGTTATCATGGAACCAGCGTACACGCGATGTTACCTGTCAATGGGGACGCACCGCAGGTTCCGTTTGCTGCGCCTGCTTGAGCAATTGCCGCACGTCCTCGCGCGCTATCAAACGCGCATGCAATGCGGTCGCGACAAACCGGTTACCGCGGGCGCTGTAATGCCCTGCAGCCGCCTGATAAGGTACATCATTCCCCAGATAGAGCGCGTCTACCTGGTCCCGAGGAAGCCGCGACATCTCATCCCCCAGATAGAAATAATTCCAATCCGACTCCGCGGCGGCACGCGCCAGGAAGTCGCGCCACGCCGATGAACGCTGCGTCAGATCTGCCTTGACCGGCAAATGGACAAGCACAAACAGACGTCCTCTCTGGGCGTGCTGACGCGCGAGCTCAGAAAATATCTGCGTGGCTATGCGTCTACTATAGACATCAACTTCGCGCGCATTCTTGATATAGGGCTTTCCCCAAATCACTCTCCGCATCACGCGCAGCGTATTCAACTCGGCCAGTAGATTGCCGTTGTGCATTAACGACGCCAGCAAATAGGGCGTCCGAGGTACCGGCACATTGGTGACCATAAGACGATCACCATCGAGAGCCAACACCGGCTTCCCATAGCCGCCGAACGTATCGTTCGCCATCCGACGAAAATCTTCCGTGATAAATGCGCACAAGTGAATTGCATGTTGATAGCTTGGCTCAACTCGCTGATACCAGAGATATGCCTGGTCCACGCCGTAGCCGCCTTGACCCAAGTTGACCGCTTGCCATGTGGCATTCCGTTGCTCCAACTGGGCGCACCAGGTGTCTTCGTCAGCAACTCCATACCCCAAAGTGAACGAGTCACCTGTACAAACAACACGGACGCGTCCTGGAGGCGTCTTTGTGGCGGTTGCCTCTGTCGCGCGAAATCGTTGCGCATTGGTGTGTAAGTGGAGACTCGGACCATACAGATCGCGGCCATGAAATTCGGCCTTGTTGATCCATCCCAGCTGAGCGTCGTATTCGGTGTGGAGTCGTTCCGCCAAGCGGCGTTGTGTGAACATCTTGTTCGCTACCACCGCCACGCTCGCCAGTCCCTCCAGCAACAACAGCCCGAGTGCTGTCGCGACCAGTGCAAAACAAGCTTTTCGCGTTCGGCTCATAAGCCGCTTGCCCTTCTTCGAGGCGGTGGGAGATAACACCCCGGTCATTCTGAAAATACTGCGTGGTTCGCCAGTGACGAAAACCTGAACGCTATTTTGGAGAGCAACCGCTGCAGGGGGCAAGGTCGATTTCTGGGAAGCTGCCGTGCGACGGAAATGGACTCGCATTCCATCTGTGCCGCTCACAGGACCGCCCCCCTACGGGGCCACCTGTGCCGCAGGTCGTGAAATCGGTATTATCAGTCCACCGCGATATACCAGCCTTAAGGGCAGCAGGAGCCAGATAGATGAGGGAGTTGTCGGCAGAATTCATCGGTACCGCCATTCTGCTACTCATGGGAAATGGGGTGGTCGCCAATGTCCTCTTGCCACGCACGAAAGGCAACGATTCCGGCTGGCACGTCATCGCAGCCGGTTGGGGAATGGCCGTGTTTACCGCTGTCTGGTGCGGTGACGCACTCGGTTCTTCCCATCTCAACCCCGCCGTCACCCTCGGCCTGGCGGTCGCTGGCGAAGTTTCCTGGACCAGTGTCCCGGGCTTCATGCTAGCGCAACTGCTCGGAGCCACGCTGGGAGGCCTGGCCGCATACCTGTTCTACAAACCGCACTATGACGTGTGCGACGACTCCGATGCCATGCTGGCTACGTTCTGTACCGCGCCTAATATTCGTAACGCCCCCTCCAATCTTGGATCCGAGGCCGTCGCTACGTTCATCCTTGTGTTCGCAGTCCTCGTCTTTGCACGTCCTACCCTGGATGCAGACGGCGGAGTCCAGCTGGGCCTCGGCTCCCTGGGCGCGCTACCGGTTGGCATGATCGTGTATGCAATCGGACTCTCGCTGGGGGGTACCACCGGCCACGCATTGAATCCCGCGCGTGATCTGGGACCACGGTTCGTGCACTTCCTGTTGCCGATTTCTGGCAAACGCGACAGCGACTGGAGCTATGCTGCTGTCCCAGTTCTGGGGCCATTGCTGGGAGGCGCGCTGGCCGGAATCCTGGCCCCCTGACCTGCCGTGCCAGAGGCCTGATCCGCACGATTCCGGATGAGGGTCAGCACAAGCTGGCGGGCCAACCTCGACTGGCTTACGCGTCACGTTTCATCCGCACATCGACAAGCACTGCCAGCACGAGGACGGAACCGCGGACAATCAGTTTCGCCTCCGGAGCCACGGCCAGCAACGTCATCCCATTGAGCAGCGTGGCCATGATCAGCGAGCCCAACAGTGTGCCGATAACGGTACCGCGACCGCCTTTGAGACTGGCTCCCCCAATCACGCAAGCAGCAATCGCGTCCAGTTCCATCAACTCACCCACCGTCGTTGTCGATGCGCCCGCGTAGGCGGTCTGCATGAAACCCGTCACCGCCACAACAGCCCCCATTAGGGTAAATGCCAACAGTACCACACGGTCGACCGGGACTCCACAAGCTCGTGCCGCCGACAGATTGCCGCCGACGGCGTAAAGATTGCGTCCAAAAGCGGTCTCTTGCGTGAGCACGTGCGCCAGCCAGGCCAGCGCCATCAGAATCAAAAAGGCCAGGGGCAGACCACGATAGGCATTACAGATCAAGACCACCAATAACAGCGCTTGCCCGATCGTGAAAGCGCGCAGGAAAACGACTTCGCCGCTATCGACTGGCAGGTCTGCACGGCGGCGCTGCCACCACTGAATCCATAGCCGCAAGCTCCAACAGGCCCCCAATACCAGCAACGTGACCAGACCGTAAGTCGGTGGTACGTACCAGGTCGTCAAAATGCTGTACAAGTTGGCCCCTTCTCGGCCAACCACCGGAACGGTGGAACTCTGGATTACCAGCCAGAACGCCCCCTTGAATACAAGTAAGCCACCCAAGGTGATGATAAACGCCTGGATCCGCCAGCGCACCACCAGCCAGGCCATGCCACACCATAAACCAAGTCCCACCAGCAGCGCCGCGGTCAAAGCCAATGGCGCCGGCCAGCCGCTCTGGAAAACTAACACCGCTGCGACACCTCCCAACAGCCCAACTCCCGACCCCGCTGAAAGATCGATATGGCCGGCGAGTATCACAAGCAGCATTCCAATCGCCAACGTTGCCGTCACGGATAACTCAATCATCAGCATCGATAAATTGCGCGGGCTGATGAATTGCGGCTCCCAGATCGCGAATGCGACCCAGAGGAGCACGGTCACAAACGGCATTACCAGGACCCCGGAAACCGGAGTGGTTCCCGATCGAAAATTACGCTCCCGTTGAGAACTAATCATGACGTTCACTTACGTTGTCTGTCCGGTCGCCGCCGCCATCAGGCACCGCGCGTCAAATTGCGGACCCTCAAAAAGTCCCGCCACCGCGCCCGCGCGCATCATGGCGATGCGATCACTCATCCCCATCAATTCTGGCAATTCGCTGGAAACCCATAAAATCGCCTTGCCTTCCGCCGCCAAACGCCGGACCTCTTCATAAAGCTCCCGTTTGGCACTCACGTCGATCCCTCGGGTAGGTTCGTCCAGCAAAATCACGTCTGGCGCTGACAACAATCCACGTCCCACCACCACCTTTTGCTGATTGCCACCTGACAGCTGTCGCGCAGCGAGCAAGCGTCGATTCGAGCGCAGGTTGAGTTTGCTCATCACCGCCGAATTACGTGCCTGCTCGACACTACGCACGACCCATCCCCAGTTAGCGATGGCTTCGTGCGAGGACAGCGAGAGGTTTTCGTCAACGGTTCGACCTGCTACGAGTCCCCACCGCTGCCGGTCCTCGGTAACCAGCATCATTCCTCGCGCGAGCGAACGTCGGGGCGAAGGCCGCCCGTAGGAGCGACCGTTGAGCGTCACTGTCCCTGACAGCCGCTGCCCCCAGAGTCCGTACAGATGTGACACCAATTCCGTTCTCCCGGCACCCATCAAACCACCAATCCCCAGGATCTCACCGCGCCGCAGCGACAACGAGATGTTACGCAACTGGGGTGCGCCAGGGCGTTCGGCGCGGGCCGACAGTCCCTCCAGACAAAGCGTCACCTCTCCAACTCGATGTTCACCCCGGGGTGGGTACACCTCACGCAGTTGGCGTCCCACCATCTGTTCAATCAGCGCATCGGGCGTCAATTCAGTCACTTCCTGGGTCCGCACCGAGCTGCCGTCCCGTAACACGGTCACCCGATCGGCCAACGTCAGGATTTCACCCAGCTTGTGCGAAATATAGACCGCGGCCACTCCCTGGCGACGCAGTCGACCGAGTTGTTCGGTTAATGTCTCAACTTCTTCCTCCCCCAGTGCCGCCGTCGGTTCGTCCAGGATGAGCAGCCGAGGGTGACGGGATAAAGCGCGCGTAATTTCGACCAACTGTTTTTGTCCCATCCCTAAATCAGCTACGCGTATTTCGGGATCAAGATCGACGTCAACCCGTTCCAACAGTTCCCGAGCTGATGCCAACATACGCGGCCAATCGATGCGTCCGGCACGCTGCGGCAGTCGGCCCAGAAAGAGATTCTCGGCCACCGAAAGTGATTCCACCAGTGCCAATTCCTGATGGATCACCGCAATGCCCGCCGCCTCGGCGGCGCGAACGTCGCGAAATACGATCGGTTCTCCGCGGAATCGCAACTGGCCCGTATAACTACCCGGCTTGAACTGTCCCGAGAGGAGTTTGATTAGCGTCGATTTCCCCGCCCCATTCTCGCCACAAATGGCGTGAATCTCCCCTTCACGGATATCAAAGCTGACACCCTGGAGCGCGACAACACATCCAAAATGCTTGCTGACACGCTCTGCGGCTAGCAACACCCGTCCGTTCAACGCAGATCTTCCTCTCGATGAAATCCATCCTGGACCACCGTCTCGAATAGGTTGTCTCGATTTACGGCAATCACTTCTTCGAGAATACTGGGAACCTCTTTATATCCATTGGATACCGCATGCGGCGCAATCAAAGGCTGCCCGGACGCCAGCTTAAAAGCGGCATCGGCTGCTGCGATCGCCAGAACCGGCAGAGGTTTATAAACCGTCATTGTTTGTGAGCCACGCATGATACGCTGACAGGCTGCCAGATCCGCATCCTGCCCCGTCACGTAGACTTCGCCGGCGAGACCTTCATCCAGCAAAGCCTGCACGGCACCTCCCGCCGTTCCATCGTTGACCGCCAGGATCGCGTCCAGGTCGCGTCCCTGGGCGGTGATCGCGGCGTTCACAATCCGCTTGGCGGCTTCTGGCCTGTAACTCTCCGCATAGTCTTCATGCACCACTTCGATCGCTCCCGACTTGATAAGCGGAGCGAGGACCTGGTCCTGACCTTGTTTGAACAGCTGCGCGGTATGATCCGTCTTGGGCCCGTGCACCCTGACAATCCTTCCCCGCCCTCCCAGCCCCTCCACCAGCGCGGAAGCTTGCAACTTCCCTACACGAATATTGTCAAAACTGATGTACAAATCGACATCACAGTCGATGATCATGCGATCGTAACAGATCACCGGCACGTTCGCTTTCTGGGCCAATTCAACCGCTTTCTGCAGGGCCGCCGGATTAAAAGCGACGATCACCAGCACATCCACTCCCCTCGTGATCAGGGATTCAATGTCCTGGATCTGCTTCTGCCCATCGCTATTGCCCGATTGCACCAGGACATCCGCGCCCAATTCAGCCGCTCGCTTCCTGAATTGTTCCTGATCGCGAATCCAGCGTTCCTGCTGCAAGGTTCCCAACGACAACCCCAAGACAATCCGGGACTCTTTGGCCGGGCTATCCGCGTCGGTACCAGACCGCGAAATAGTCCAACCAATCGCCACACTCAGCACGAGTGAAAGGCAAGTCAAACTCGTCCGCACTGACATGGTATACTCTCCGGTCCCTTGCGACTGCTGAACTGGCAGCCACAATCGTACCATTATCCAGAGCCGCTGCTATCCAGAGCCGCTGCTATCCAGAGCCGCTGCTATCCAGAGCCGCTGC
>PAQH01000079.1 GCA_002709225.1 Planctomycetaceae bacterium | reverse complement strand
CGTTCACTTTGGCGATCGAGTACCGCATCCCACTCATCTCGACTAATCGTTCCATTCTTATTGCGATCGCCGTGAGCGAATGGAAATGGGTAACCATTTTGCGGTGCCTCAGTACCTGCGCTACGGTGAAAGTAGAAAAGCCGTGGCAACTCCCGGCGGTCAATCACACGGTCTTCGTTCTTATCGTTTTTTGACAACATCTCGTCGTACGTTGGAAACTTCGGCGTCAGTGCTGCCTCACCAGTCTGGTTCCAGGTGGCCACAATGACCTCCTCACCGGCCACGATTGGCGTACTTGTAGCGGTTGTCGAGCACTTCAAGATCCACCTCCGCAAACCTGTTTCCAGATCAAATGCCTGAACACTACGGGCCGAATGCAGGATCAATTTACCAGCAGCCACAATCGGACAAGCAGTGCATGCCATGTTCGGCGTAAAACGCTCAGTTTGACGAACTCGCCACAGCTCTTTTCCCGTCCTCTTGTCAACTGTCAGCAGATAGTGATCCACATAGTTGCCACGATAGAGGATAACTTTGTCACCGCTAATCACGGGTGAAATCGCGTTGCCCGAGTAAGACCTGGTAAGGGGAAGCGGGAGCCCCCACTGTTTGTTCCCCTGCATATCAAGACAAATCAAACCGTAAGAACCAAAGTAGGCAACAACACGCTCTCCATCTGATGCGGGGGTGCTGCTGGCAGGATTAAATGAAGGGTGCCCTCGTTCAAGTTCCTTGACCGCCAACGTGTATTTCCAGCGGCCGCGGCCAGTGGCGCGATCAATGCTTACGACCTGTAGCTCTTTACGGTCGCGTACAAACGAGGTCAGAAAAATGGAATCCGCCACGATGCAGGGGGAAGAGTGTCCGGCCCCAACTGCAACACTCCATAATTCATTTCTGCCCGGACCAAATTTCGTAACAACAGCCATGTCGTCAGCGATACCCGCGGAATTGATCCCCCGAAACTGGGGCCAATCGGCCACGACCACACTGCCGATCAAGATCACCGTCGCAGCAACAAAAATCCGCATTCGCACCATGACAACCACACTTTCATTATCTCGTGACGGATTCAGGAATCTCAAACACCGCCATTGGTGCAGACAGCTATTCCAATCGCATTATTGTGGGGCCGCGCTTCTTGGCAACCAGTTGGCCGGAATAGGTATCCACTTTCACCGCTACTGCAATGCAACCGGGCGAAGATTACTTTCGTCGCGTAATGCGTGATCCAAAGTGTGCCCGGAGACGCATACACGACCTACGCAGGCTACCGGATCCGGGATTTGTCACCATCCGACAACCGCGTTAATGGAATGCGGACGATTTGGAAACAATTTGGCTGGAATGCAGGTAATCAAAAACACCATCCCGCCTGTGGCCTAGCGTCGATCGCTGCTCGCTCAAGGACAGCGGGCACGCTCAGGCCAGCAACTGGTGCATGACTTTCCCATGCACATCCGTCAACCTGTGATCGCGACCCTGAAATCGAAATGTGAGCTGTCGATGATCAATACCCAACAGGTGTAGAATCGTCGCATGCAGGTCATGAACGGTTACCGGATCCATAGCAACATTGTAGCAGTAGTCATCTGTTTTCCCCCAACTCATACCCCGCCGTACACCGCCACCTGACAACCAAATGGAAAAACAACGAGGGTGGTGATCCCGCCCATAGTTGGTCGCGCTCAACCCACCCTGGCAGTAGGTTGTCCGACCGAATTCCCCGCCCCAGACAAGAAGGGTGTCTTCCAACAGTCCCCGTTGGCGTAGATCGCGAAGCAAACCGGCTGAAGCCTGATCCGTATCGCGGCACTGTCCACGTATCGCCTGGGGAAGGTTCCCATGTTGATCCCATCCCATGTGAAATAGCTGGACAAAGCGGACACCCCGTTCACAAAGCCGCCGTGCCAGTAGGCAATTAGAAGCATAGCTGCCCGGCTTCTTCACGTCCGGCCCGTACTGGTCCAAGACGTGTTGTGGTTCATCGGAAAAGTCAGCCAATTCTGGAATCGACGCTTGCATCCTGAAAGCCAATTCGTACTGGGCGATCCGAGTTGCGATTTCCGGATCGCCCACGATTTCCAACCGCTTGCGATTGAGCGCCGCCACATCATCCAACATTGCCCGCTTGATGCCCCGGGAGACCCCTGGCGGGTTGTTCAAATACAACACTGGGTCATCAGCACTGCGAAACTTAACACCCTGATGGGTTGTTGGTAAAAACCCACTCCCCCACAATCGGTCGTACAGAGGCTGGCCGTTCTTTAACCCACTGCCACGCGACGTCATGGCAACAAAAGCCGGCAAATCTGCATTTTCCGTACCCAGGCCATAACTGGCCCAGGCGCCGATACTCGGTCGACCGGCAATTTGCGAACCCGTCTGAAAATAGGTTACTGCTGGATCGTGATTGATCGCCTGCGTGACCATGGTTTTCACGAAACAAATTTGATCGGCGACGGCTGCGGTCTGTGGCAAGAGTTCACTGATCCAAGCACCGCTCTCCCCATGCTGTCGAAAACGAAACATCGAAGGTGCGATTGGAAATCGCTTTTGCCTCGACGTCATCGTGGTGATGCGTTGCCCTTTGCGGACACTGTCCGGCAGCTCTTGATTGAACCGCTTCTGCATTGCTGGCTTGTAATCGTACAGGTCCATCTGCGACGGACCGCCGCTCTGAAACAGGTAGATCACTCGTTTCGCGGCCGGCGCAAAATGTGAGGCGTCAGACGGATTCAACGCGCCGCGTCGTGTGCCACCTTCAACTGCGACACCGTCATCGGCAAACAGAGACGCCAGCGCAGCAACCCCCACTCCGGAAGCACCGCGGGTCAAGAAACGCCGGCGCGACATGCGCATCAGATCGTGAATCGAATGCAGCTGTTTCCGCGTCATCGAAACCCTCATTGCGTCAGTCACGGACAATCGTCTCGTCCAGGTTGAGAATCGTCTGCGCGATCATTGTGTAGGCGGCATGTCGCCCAACATCCAACTCTTCATCGCGCGGCGACTCACCATAACTCAACAGACGCACCGCTTCATCAGGATGTTTATTGTAGAACGCCAGATGATGCTTCAGAGTCTGTTCCAATAGCGTGATTTCATCGCCAGCGGGTGGACGTCCCAAGGCCAGCCGCCAGCCATAGGCGAGTTGTTCCAGTGGCCGATCGCCCCCTTCGCGCAGCATCCGATCTGCCATCTGCCGCGCCGCTTCAACAAAAGTCACGTCGTTCTGCAGTGTCAGCGCCTGCATAGGTGTGTTTGTTAATTCAGTGCGGACACGGCACATCTCACGGCCAGTCCCATCAAACACCGACATCCGCGGCGGCGCAACAGTCCGCTTCCAGAACGTGTAAAGGCTGCGCCGATAGAGACTCGCACCATGGTCTTGTACGTAGAAGTCGACCGACGTCTTGCCGCTCGCAAAAGAAAGCTCTTTCCAAAGACCACTCGGTTGATATGGCTTCAGCGGAGGCCCACCCATCGTCTGCGACAACAATCCACCAACAAACAACGCATGATCGCGGATCGCCGCACCGCTTAGTCGTTGGCGCGGCCCACGTGCCAGAAGTCGATTCATTGGATCTCGCTGCAACAACTTCGGAGTGACGCGTGACGACTGCCGAAATGTGGCACTGGTGACAATCATGCGATGCATCGCCTTGATATCCCACTGCAAACGCACCAATTCGGTCGCCATCCAATCGAGCAACTGCGGGTGCGATGGGCGTTCACCGCGTGTCCCAAAATTTTCCGGTGTGGAAACAACACCAGCACCAAAGTGAAATTGCCAAATTCGATTCGCGGTAACCCGCGCTGTCAGCGGGTTTTCGGGACTCACCAACCACCGTGCCAGGGCCAGTCGATCCGCCGGAACTCCCTCAGGCAAGGTTCCCAAAACCGCGGGGAGCGACGCGGCCAGCCGTTCGCTCTTGTCGGGGCGATCATACGCACCACGTTGTAACAGATAGGTCGACCGCCGCTGTGGCATCTCCTGCATAACCTGAACCTGTGTCACAGCTCGTGCGCTGAGGTCCTTGATCGAAGTCTGCAGCGCCACAATTTCTCTCTTTTCCAGATCCGATTGTGGT
This sequence comes from Planctomycetaceae bacterium, assembly GCA_002709225.1. Lineage (GTDB taxonomy): Bacteria > Planctomycetota > Planctomycetia > Pirellulales > Pirellulaceae > UBA9264. The sequence continues at coordinate 17,618 of PAQH01000079.1, read as the reverse complement.
CTGCCGCCTGCATCATTCGCCGCCTGCAAACGTCGCAAGCGATCACGAAGATCCTCCAGTTGGCCCACAATTCTCTGGTTAGGCACCTCAATGTAAGGAACCGCCGCGCCTTTTCGTCCGTCGATCCCCTTCTCTGGAACGTTATTGAAAAACGCAAACAACCGGTAATATTCTTTTTGGGAAACAGGATCGTACTTATGATCGTGGCAGCGAGCGCAGCCAGTCGTTAACCCCAGCCATACAGTGGACGTCGTATCAACACGGTCAACGACATACTCGACTTCAAACTCCGCATCCAGACTGCCACCTTCATCGTTCGTGCGGTGGTTTCGATTGAAACCCGTTGCCAGTCGTTGTGACAGCGTGGCGGCCGGCAGCAAATCGCCGGCAAGCTGCTCAACCGTGAATTGATCAAATGGCATATTGGCGTTGTAGGCATCAACAACCCAATCTCGCCAGGGCCACATGAACCGCTCCCAATCTGCCTGGTAACCGCTCGTGTCGGCGTAACGCGCCGCGTCAAGCCAGGCGAGCGTCAGATGTTCGCCATATCTGGGCGAAGCCAATAACCGTTCGACAGCCTGTTCGTAAGCATTCGGAGAAGAATCCGCCACAAACAAGTCGACCTCCTCAACCGTCGGTGGAACTCCGGTCAGCGCCAATGTAGCGCGGCGCAGTAAGCGAATTCCAGCGGCGGGAGGGGACGGCGTCAGACCTTCTTGTTCGAGCCGCTTCAATACAAAGTAATCCAACCCGTTACGGGGCCAGGTGACGTCATGCACCTGCGGTACGCGGGGGCGTTTGGGTGGCACGAAGGACCAATGTTGTGCCCACCGCGCGCCCTGTTTGAGCCAACGTGCAACCCGGTCGACCTGCGTCTGAGTTAACCGGTCTTTGGCAGCGGTGTCGGTCGGAGGCATCCGCAGTTCCGGATCGTCAGTCGTGATCCGTACCAGCAATTCACTTTGCTCTGGATGCTGTTCATTGACAACCCGATACCCTCCTCGATCAGCGTAAACACTCGAACGCCGATCAAGCCGCAAGTCGGCTTTTCGAGTGCGCGCGTCAGGACCATGGCAGCGCACACAGTGCTCAGCCAGAATCGGTCGAATGTCGCGATTGAAATCGATCGATCGGTCGTGGTCTTCCTCGCTCCTGGCGGCAGCGGAAAAAAATAGGGGTGCCGCCAGTGCGCATCCCAGGACAGCCTGCATAGTCCAATCACATAGACCACTACCAGAAGTTACTTTCGATTGCACACATGGGCCGGTCGCGCGTGGAGTCATACAACAGATTCTAACAGCCTGATGCGGCCTTGTCCTGATGCGCTGCGTAACTTGCGGCTGCGCGACAAGCAAGAACTTGGATCGACCAGGGCAAGACAGTGGCGAGAAAGAGCCTACGTACAGACCTGTTAGCCGGGGAGTCATACTACTGCAATGAACACCCTATCCAACAAACGGCGGCGCCCGCTTCATGTCCTGCCTGACCGAAATGGCTCAGACGTTCGCCGGCGGGCAATGGGCATAGCTCTCAGGGAGCATTCGCACCCACCGCGTCTGCAGTCTCGGCGCCAGGGTCGAAAGGACTCAGCACCTTCTGCATTTCACTCTGCAACTTGAGTTCCTCCGCACGGGCCTCTGCAATCGATACGGCCGGGTTCAAAATGACTTCGTCCCCTTCCGCCAGACCCGATTCGACAATAAGTGACACGTTGTTGCCGTCGCCCAACTCGAGCGTCCGCCGCTGGGTACCACTGGCCGTCTTTACCCAACAGCAATAACCTTGCTGCGTTTCGACAACCGCCGCCACCGGTATCGTTAGTACATTCGGGTGCTCGGCCAGCTTGATCTCCACCTCAGCGCTCATCCCCGGATTCAAGCCTTCCGTAGCGGGAAGCTCAATCAAAACATCGTACTTCACCACGTTACCAGTCCACCAGCCAGCAGGACTGGCGACCGGTGCCACCCAAGACACTTGACCATCGAGTAGCTTGCCCGGCAGGTTTACTTGGGCCCGCATCCCGGGTTGCACAAGATCGACAACCGATTCGTGGATCCCCACCTTGACCTGCATCTTAGACAAATCGGGCATCAGCAACAGTAACTGATTCTTATGAACGACGCCTCCTTCAGTCACATCCGGGGCGTCTTTCCAATCCTCGGTTGTGGGATAAATTACCAGCCCACTGCGATCAGCCTTCACCACACAACGACTGAGTTCTTTACGAATACGTTTGAGCCAAAGATCATCCAGGAACAAAACTTCCTCATCCTTCTGGGCCTGCGCTGTAGCCTGGTTGAATTCACCTTCCAAACGAGCCACCTCCTCCCGCTTCGTAAAGCGGGAAAAAACGTCGATCTCGGTGAGAATTCCATCCACCGCCAGATGGGCTTTCTCAACGTCAAACTCCAATTCCGCGACTCTCAACTTGCTTTCGTAACCACGCTTTTCCATCTGCAGACCATAGTCACGGAAATTCTGTCTAGTCCGCAGATGTGACTCGGCAAACGCGCGCCTTTTTTCCATCGCCTTAAGTTCCGCAATGTAGCGGCCCTCAAGATACTCCGGGATGGCAAGCTCTGCGGTTTTCGCGCGCACTGCGGATCCTACCGCAGCGTCTTTCGACAAGTAAAAATACTTGTTCCGTTCGGCAACCTGTTCGTCGAGGGCTTTGTTGTCCAAGCGAACCAATTCGTCACCAGGCTGCACCATCGTGCCATTCTCAATCAACCAGGTGATCGTACTCTTACCTCGGACCTGGTTCTTGATTTCGGTGTTGTTCGAACTTTCCAGAGTACCCTGCTCAACAATCGAAACGGGCAAATCACGTCGTGTGATCTTGTAGGTCTTCTCCGCAGCGATCAACACCTGTGCTTCCTCAACCGAAACGGTCGGGTCAAGGACAACCTGATCACCCTCTTTGAGGCCGGCCTTGACAACGATCATTTCTTCGGCATTTTCGCGCAAGTTGCTGTCTCCCAACTCCACTGCTCGGCGTTGTAGCCCCGTGGCTGTATCTACCCAACACCAGTAGCCGTCATCGGTCTCGACCACCGCACCACCGGGCACCATGAGCACTTCTGTATGCTGGGCAATTTTGACTTCCACTTTGGCACTCATGCCGGGTTTCAATCCCTCCATCTCTGGTAACTCAATCACCGCGTCATATTTGACCACGTTGCCAGTCCACCAACCCGCCGGTCTGGCAACAGCAGCGACCGAGCTGATCACCGAGTTCACGGTCTGGTCAGGCAGCTCGACACGAACCGGCAAACCTTCTCGCACGCGCTCAACAATCGATTCGTGTATCCCAATTGTGATTCGCATTTGCGTGAGATCTGGCATCAAGAGGAGTACCTGATCCTGCCGCACGGTCGCGCCTTCGGTAATATCTGGAGTACGCTTCCAGCCAGCTGCTGAAGGATAAATAACCAGACCATCTCGCTTCGCTTTTATCAGGCAGTCTTTCTGTTCCTGGAGCGCCAAGTCCAGACGACCTTGCTCTAACTCTAGTCCGGCGGTACGTCCCTGCACGCGGGCTTTGGTTGCGATCACTTCGCCGTTGAGTCGTTCCTCTTCAATGACTTTGGTAATACGTTTGAACACATCCAGGTTGGTCTGGGCAACTTTCAGATCGAGTTTTGCTTGGATCACTGTTAATGCCATGGCCTCGAGCGCGAGTTTGTTGATGGAGCCGCCGTAAAATAGTGACTCCGATTCCGCATGTGTCTTTTCAGCCGCCTTCAGATTGGCAGCAGCAATCGCTAACTGATCCTCCAAATCCTGAAGTTGTGAGCGGTACTGGCCTTCGAGATACGACTTGACGGCAATCTCCGCATTGTCCAAGGCGACTTTGGCTTTCGAGAGTTCCGCCTTCGCCAGATTTGTATCAGTCTTTCCTAAACTGACTGTCTCGTCGATCTCTTTGGTATCAAGTCGGACCAGCTCTTCTCCCGCCTTCACCATCGTCCCATTGGGAATCACCCAGTTAACGGTGATGCGTCCCCAACCGCCGCCGCTACTACCACCTTTACCGCCGTAACCACCACGAATTTCGCATTTGATTTCGGTGTTCTTGGAACTTTCCAGCGCACCCTCTTCAATGATGGCAACTGTCAGGTCGCCACGCGATACGCGATGGAACGCGTGGGTCGCAATTGTTTTGGAGCCAAAATACTTCGGGATCAGAGCGAAGGCAGCCGCTGCCATCAAAACCACGACAGCAACAGCGATCAACCCGCGTTTCGACCAGAATCCCTTGGAAACATCCCGCGCGACCGCAGCTTCCTGCGCTGGTGCTGGGGATCCGCTTCCGCGAATCTCAGGTGAGTCAGTGGGCATCCTCGGTCTCCGCGACAAATTCTAGAGATTGCATACGCACGGTCAAAACCAGCCAAGTGGGCAAGCAATCGCTCGCTCCCGTCCAGTATCGCTTTTGTTCCCTGGCCAAATCAAGCCGCAATAGGAAGGCTCTCTTACTACCGACCGCTACCCCCGACGGGTTGCGAAACAATGGTTCAATAATAATTTCTAAGCCGGTTTACGGCGAAATGTATTAGGCGGTCAAGGGGACCGGAGGGGGACGCAGGTCAGGAGGGTCTCTGCTCCCTTCTTGTCGGATATGCGGTTCGGATGAGTTCGCTTGATTCTTTGATTTTCTTGGTTCCCTCACATCCGTCCAGATGTGTCCAGGATCAACCTTGCGTTGTTTTGGCAAGCAAGACGTGTCCCGAGTTTCACGGTTTCTAGCTTGACAAAGGCTGCCTCTGCTCTGCCAGCCCCGTTCCCAAACGCCTGCGTCATACGAAAAGGCGCCTGCGCACAACTATTCCCGCCGCGCGTCAAACGCGAGCCAGAACAGCTAGCACAACAAACCAGTAGGCACCGGTTTGCATGCTGTCTCACTTGTCGCACTTCGCTCCTGAAGCACCGCTGGGCATGCGCCCCATACCATCAACAGTCAAATTCCGCAGCCAATCGCTGAATATCGGATTGCTGAACTTTCTCCCCGCCCCTCGCGACACCCTGCTCCGCGGTGATCTTTCTGCCAAACCTCCAGAACAAGGCCGGTGTGACAAGCTGATCGAGTAGCGTCGAGCTAAGCAAGCCACCAATCACAACAACCGACAAAGGATGCAGAATCTCCTTACCCGTTTGCCCCGCACCCAATGCCAAAGGAACCAGACCAATAGCCGTTGTCAACGCGGTCATCAACACTGGCCCCAGCCTCTCTTGACTGCCACGGATGATCATACCCTTGGAAAAGTCCTCACCTTCGTACTTCATCAGATGCAAGTAGTGTGAAATCATCATGATCCCATTACGGGTCACAATGCCAATCAGTGTGACAAATCCGACCCAATGCGCTACTGAGAGGCTTGTGTTTTCCAGCCACAACGCCGGCCATTCCCAGAACCACGATTCCCGAAACGCCTCGCTCCCCGGCCAATGAGTCAGCAACAACGCCAGCACGACACCAATTGCCGCAAGTGGGATATTCATCATTACCTGTAAGGCGGCGCGCCATGACCCAAAACATTTGTAGAGCAATAGAAAGATGCCACAAACAGAAAAACTTCCCAACACCAGCAACCGAAAGTTCGCCGCTTGCTGAGCCTCAAACTGTCCGTCATACTCGATGAAATACCCCTCCGGAAGTTTCTGGGGATCCACAATCTGCTCACGAATAACGCGGCGCACATCATTCACAACACTGACTAGATCACGACCCGATGTGTTGCATTGAATCACGATTCGCCGTAGTACATTTTCCCGGTAAATCGTGTTGGGTCCCTGGCGTGTTTCGACATCGGCTACGGTGGAAAGATTGACGACGGCCCCCGAAGGCGTCTTGAGTAGAGTATTGCGAATCGTTTCCAGGTTGTTGCGTGAGCTTTCGTCGAACCACACAACCAGGTCGAACGCACGCTGTCCTTCGAGTACCTGTGACACGGTATGCCCCTGAAATGCTGTTTCAATCGCTGCCGCGATGTCCCGGGGCGGCAATCCATACCGCGTTGCCTCCTCGCGCCGCACTGTCATTCGGATCTGTTCTATCTCGACTTGCTGCTCGATCTGCAAATCAACAACACCATCGATCTGGTCCATCAAGTCGTGAACTTCTTTAGCCTGGGAACGCAGTATCTCGAGCTCATCACCAAAGATCTTCACGGCGATTTGAGCGCGAATGCCCGACATGATGTGATCGAGACGATGTGAAATGGGCTGGCCAATGTTGAATGCAGCCGTACTAGGAAATGCCGCCAGGCGTTCACGAATGTCAGCCAAGACTTCTGCACGAGGCCGGCCTGCTTCGCGCACTCCAAATCGGTGCAACCCGGGAAGCGACCGCAAAAGAACATTGTGAAAACCTGCTTTGGGTACATACTGCTCGTTCAGGCCCACATCAATCTCCGAGTAGTTGACATTCTCAGCATGTTCATCCAATTCGGCCCTCCCGGTACGTCGCGAAACGTGCTTGACTTCGGCAATCTCCAACAACAGCCGCTCGGCGCGGCTCGCCAATCGGCCGGACTCTTGCAAATTAGTTTCGGCTGGCGTTGTCATTCCAATCGTCAACGTACCTTCATTGAACGCCGGCAGAAAATCTCCCCCCATCCAAAAGACGCTAATGATCGAGATGTGTACGAGGATCATGGCTGCAAACAACACCGCCGTGTTGTGTTTCAGCGCAAAACGCAATACGACCGCGTCAACTGACTTCAACGACCGCACCAGCGGCGTGTCCCCGCGCCGATCAAGAAACCTGGCGTTCGGTAACAAATAGGACGCCAGTACCGGTGTGATCGTAAGTGAAACCAGCAACGAAGCGACAAGCGTAATCAAGTACGACAAACCAAGCGGAGCGAACATCCGCCCCTCCAAACCGCCCAAGGAAAACAGTGGAAACACCACCAACACAACAATCAATGTCGCGTAAACAATGCTATTGCGGATCTCCGCCGAGGCCAGAAACACGACCTTCAGCACACGCTCTGGGTGTTCCTGTTGCCGATTCTCCTTGAGACGGCGGTAGATGTTCTCTACATCCACGATCGAATCATCAACCAATTCACCAATAGCCACCGCCAGACCACCAAGCGTCATGGTGTTGATTGAAAATCCAAAATAACGAAACACCAACGCCGTAATCAAAATGGAAAACGGGATCGCTGTGAGGCTGATGAAACTAGTACGAAAGTTCCAGAGAAAAATAAACAGCACGACAACGACCCAGAGCGCACCGTCACGCACCGCTTGTTCGACGTTGCTGATTGCCGTTTGAATAAACTCCGCCTGTTTGAAGATGTTCGTTTCAATCTTCACACCGGGTTGTTGCCTTTGCATTTCATCGAGCTTGCCAAGAATCTGGCTGGTGAGGCTAATCGTATCGGCGCCCGGCTGTTTTTGAACCGACAGCACCACTGCCGGCCGACCGTGCACACTCGCATCACCTCGCTTCACCGGACCAGCAAACTTTACGTCAGAAACCATACCGATCGTGATCGGAACCGCCTCCCCCTGCTTGACCAGCGACTGTCTAATATCGTCCAACGACATGGCCCGGCCGATGACTCGAATCAGCTTCTCCTGTTCCTTGCTTTGCAAAAACCCTCCCCCGGAAACAGCATTTGATTTCTCCACTGCCGCAGTCAGTTCATCGATCGTAACATCGTAGCGGGCGAGCTTTTCGGGCGAAGTGAGCACTTGATATTGTTTCTGCTCGCCGCCCATCACGGTTACCTGAGCCACCCCACTAATCCCTAATAATCGGGGGCGGATTCTCCAGTCCGCAAATGTGCGGGCACGCAACGGACCCGCCGGTCCCGTTGCCTGGATGCCGACGAGCATAATCTCACCCATGATCGAAGTCATGGGCGTCATCACCGGGATGGCCCCCGCGGGAATTTTTCCACGGATGAGCTGTAACCGTTCCGCGACAACTCGGCGTGCCCGGTTGATGTCAGCATCCCAGTCAAACTCGACATACACAATGGAAATCCCGATGCCGGATGCGGAGCGGACACGCTGTACACCGGTGGCACCGTTGACCGCCGCCTCAATCGGAAATGTCACCAGTGTTTCGACTTCTTCGGGCGCCAGCCCATGTACCTCGGTCATGACGGTGACCGTGGGACGATTCAGATCCGGGAAGACATCGATCGACAACTCTGTTGTCTGGTAACCGCCGAAACAAATTAGCGCCAACACACCGGCCAGCATCAACAACCGGTTCTTCAGTGCGAACGCGATAACTTGATTCAACATCTGTTACGCCACCACCAGTTCACTTCGCCCCAGCGTCCCGGATAGCAACTGCGGGTAATTTGGGCGCGTTGATTTGAACCCGCGCTAACATGCCATCCTTCAAGAACCCGTGCGGGTTCGGTATTTCCATCCATACCGGCAATACACGCTCGCGCGAGACCAACTGCGGTCCAATCCGCACCACTTTTCCATTGACGCGCAAACTCGGGTGCGAGGGAAAGGTCGCCACCGCCTGTTGACCAACCACAACACGATCGGCTTCGTTCGCCAGCACCAACGCTCTGATCCAAATCCTGCTCGTGTCTTGAATCTCAAACAGACTGTCATGGGCATGAACAAGTTGTCCGAGCTTGAGACCTATACCAGCAACGTTTCCAGAAATAGACGAACGGATCACGATTCGACCTGAAACCGGTCTAGCACCACTGTCATCACTCCATGCACCCGTTCGCAATCGACCAATCAGAGAGGATTCGAGGCCAATCAAAGACAACCGTCGTTCCAAGCCCGCAACTGCCTGCAAGTGTGTTTTCAATTCAAGTGTGCGTGCTATGAATTCACGTGTCGATGTTTTTCCAGCGTCAGCCAACGGGCGAAGCCGTTCAACTTCACCGCGCAGCCAGCGCATCGTCTCTGACGCTTGCAGCAAATCAAGTTGTACGTTGCGAACCCGCTGGCTTTCAACTTCAGCCAGTACATCCCCTACCTCAACCGACTCCCCCGGCCTGACAGCGATTGCTGCCACGCGGCCCTCAATGAGTGACGTGGCAAGTGCTTTTCGGCTGGTAGGCAATTCGACTTCGGCCTTGGCTGCCAAAACCCACGCTCGAGTAGCACTCGACTGCGTCGTCACGACCGGTTGCGCACGCTGCCGGGTAGTGCGACCGTCAGCGACTGTTTTTGGTAACGAGACTCCATCAAACAAACTTGCCAACAAATGCGCACCACGCGAGACAACTTGCTGCCCTGGAAACAGCCCTGTCTCAATCACAACCATGTCACGTGAACGCAACCCGATCTGCACGGGACAACGTGAAAACTTGCCTTTCGATTCACGTTTCAACACAAACGAACCAGTTTCTGTCTCAATCAGTGCCGCGGTCGGACAGAGTATCGCCCTATCAACCGCCGCCACTTCGATCGCCATGCGGCCGGACATTCCAGGCCGCAACAATCCGGCGCGATTGTCAACGGAAACCACAACGCCCCAGGAACGTCGGGCAGCATCCATCTTCATACGAATATGCTCAATCCGGCCCGCCAGCTTGACGTTCGGTCGCCCCGCGAACGTCATCCCCGCGGGCAAACCTGGCAGGACCTGAAATAGATCCGCTTCGAGCACCTCTCCCACAACGGAAAGTGTTGACAACGCAACAATATCAAACAGATGATCTGTCGACTCCACCAGCTGGCCAGGCCGTGTATCAATGCTCTCAATCGTCCCCGCCACAGGTGCGAGAACAGGAATCGAATGCAGCAATACGCCCGCTTGAAGCAAGCGGGCAACTGCCGCAGAATCGACTCCAAGAGCCTGCAACTTGTACGACACGATGTCACGCTGGGCCCGCTTCCGCTGCAAATTACTCTTGCTCTCCAAGAGTACCTTGCCCGCGATACCACCACTCGCCACGAGCGACTCTCTTTGCTTGATCAACTGCTCGAGCGCCTTGATCTCAGTTGTCGTTGTGAGCAACTCCGATTGCAGTGATTCCAATTCCAGGCTCTGCACCCGTGCGAGTTCCTGCCCCACCGCGACTTGCTGTCCTGGCTTGACAAGAACACTCTCGATCTTGCCAGCCGTCAAAGTGGTTACCTTGGCCTGACCTGACCAGGGCAATTCAACGCGGGCTTTAACGCGCAACGTTTGCTGTAAATCACCAAGCTTGATCGTAGCGGCCTGCATCTCGATTGCCTTAATCGCCGCGTCCGAAATAAGCAGCTGATTCCCCTCGCGAGTCACACCGGTAGAAGGCAGCGCACGGTGACCTTCGTGTCCCACACTAATGCGGTGTGTCCCCAAAACACTCCAAACAATCCAGCAAGTGAGCAAACAACGTCGCATGATCTTCATCACCATGGTCGGTAGGTTGGGCTGAGACACAAATCACTCAGCGGGTGGTGCGCCTTCGGTGGCTGCAGGCTTGATGGCCACCAGTGCTTCAATAGCAACCTTAATGTCAGCGGCAACCGCCTCGTAGCCCGGTTCCTTGCCGGCATCGATATTGGCATGCAACACGTTAAATGCGTCACGTAACACTTGCGTATTTTCACCAATCGTTTGCCAGTGGTCCTTGGGCACCTTGCTCGTCTGGGCGATGTCGGGCAGCCATTGAAGTACATAATCAACGAGGTCTAATGCGCGATGCGCTTTGGCTGGTGCGCCACTAGTAGTCTCTAACTCAATCGTGGCTGCAAATTCTTGTATGCGTTCAAGGGCCGCAGCCCACATCACGGTCTCGTCACGAAGTTGGTCAATTTCCCCCTCCGTCAAGGGAATATCGTGCGGGTCTACTGGCGCCGCCGATGCCACATCCGCCTGTTCACCTGTGGCATCAGAATCGACAGGTTGTGTTGGGCCACAACCACTTACCGACATGAAACACAAAAGAAAAGAAGAGGCAAGAAACCGCGTCGTCATAACAACTCCTGCTGTTGAGCCCTGGGCAAATCCGTTGTCGTATTCACTCCGCAGTCATCCAAACGGATGTTCGTCACTGCACTGCAACTAGTAAGCACAGAGAAAAGCGACGTATTAGATCCGTTGCACACCCGAGCGCTCTTGGCGCGCAACATCACACAGAGGAACTGCCACGCCGGGTGGCGCGGTGAGTTGCCGCATCGGCAGCGCACCTCTCATTGCAAGATCAAACCAATCCGGAGGTGTATGCGTTTTCCTTCTGTCCACTTCGTAGCAAGGGGACGGCACAAAATCATCCGCCCATCTGCGAAAACCAGTCAATCGATCCTCAACCCTCTGCGCTTCCTCGTGGATTGGCCAACTGCACTCAAAAAGCCCCACAACAAGATGGATGTAGGACGCAGTCCTCGAGCGGACGCCGTCTCTCACCACGTCAGAATGGTGACCGGCATGATGATGGTGACCATGCGGATGTGGCTGGTCCAGATCGCAAATCACCTCTCCGCAGTCATGCGCGTGAATGCGGCCAGGAGGCGCAACGGCCGCCAGTAGCATGACTGCCGCCAGCAGTATGCCCACCGTTGTTTGCAGATCGAATCTTCTCACAGACTGGACCACTCCTCGGGTGCAGGACCTTGTGTAGAAGGAAATCATACGCACCGCTCTGTAAGCCGGTCAACGTGAATGGACTGGCCAAAGACACCACTATCAGCCACACCACGCTTTATTCGATTCATTTGCCAATCCCATCGCCTATGGACGCAACTTCTCGACGAGAACTTCTGATCAATCTCCCGACTCCCACCGATGTCGATTACAACGCCTCATCTGGTCTGTCCCTTAACGCCACTCACAGGGCTAGCCAGACCGTCCGTCAACAATAGTCCGTCGATTTGCAGCCTAGCTGACCACCAGTCGCGTAGCGCACCAAGATAGTCCATTTGCGCCTGAAAGTTCGTTTTCTGTGCGAATAACAATCTGACAAAATCGATACGCCCTTCTGTCCGATAGGCATCACTGAGCAGCTTCAAGGATTCTTTCGCCGCGGGGAGAATCGATGCTTGATAGCGATCAACTTGCGAGGTTGCATTTGCGTATCGTTCGAATGTCACCGCAAATCGCCTACGCAGATCAAGTTCAACCCGCTCGACTTCACGCTGGGCAGAAGTGAATGCCGCCTGCGCTTTCATGACGTTGCCCTGATTGTAATTGCGCACAGCCCAGGGCATCTCTATCTGAACATTGGCAATCGTGTTGTTGGTACTGTAATCGAACTGAACACCCGTCTGTACATCGACATCGGGAACTGGCTCAACGCGCATTCGCTCCACCACGATTCGTGCCCGGTCGACCTGATAATGGGCTGCGGTGAGCTCGGGACTGGTCAGCAAAATGTTCTGGAGAATTCGTTCGCGGTCGAGCTGGTTATCCTCGATCACCAGGGAGCCCACGAGTTTTGTGGGAACGAGGTCTGGCACGCCAACCACAGAAACCAGCCGCTCCCAATCTGCCAGGTATCGATTGCGTGCCCGCTCCGAGGCAATTTCCGCATGGTATTTTTCCACACGCGCTTGCAATAGATCGACACGGGTCACTTGACCCCCGCGCAACAGTGCCTCGGTCGTCTCGATAGCTTGCTGGCTCATCCGCAGCAACTCCTCTGCCAAGGCAATGGTCTGCTGGGCAATCAAGACGTCATAAAACGCTGTTCGAACAGCCGTTTTAACCCGGTACTGCTGGGCCGATTTCCTGTACTCCGCGGCCTGCACCGCGTGCGTCGCGGCCCGTTGCTCCAACTCCCGCTTGCCGCCGCGTATGAACTCCTGGGCGACATACATTCCCTGTTGACCCCCGCGCCCATTATTACCAGCTTCATTGTGTTGGTAACCAATTCTCGGATTGGGCCGCAGCCCCGCCTGCGTGCGGGTACCCTTGTGCCCATTGATGTGTGCCTGGGCCTGGAGCAACGTAGGGTTGTTTGCCAAGGCGAGCTTCTCGATCTCTTCCAGGGTCAATGCATTGGCCGCTTCGACCAGGGCCAATAAGGTCTCTGCGGCTGGCAGGGCCGGAGCACTCTCCGCTGCGTTCGCGTCGGGCGGCAAAAGAGGCGGAGCGACTGTCGGTGCGGCGACCTGCCTCGATATCTGGACCGGTGGCTCGGCATAGCTAGGCTCGAATACAGGTCTGCTGCGCGCGCAGGCTGAAAACGCCACCAACGCCATCTCCGTCATCAGACATGTAATCGCCAGGCGATTCATGGATTGCACCTACAACGAGCGCCTCTCCACAACGTACCCGCCCTGTGTTGCAGGCGACATACACGGATTTTGCCTGCCGTAGCGAACGGTGTGGTTGTATCGACTGCATCGGCAACGCAATGGATCGACCATCAAGTCCGGTGGCAATGTTGGTATTGTGACGGTCAGCGGCGTGAAACTAGTTCGTTCAGGTTGAGTTTGCGGCCTCGGGAACATGAACAGACCCTGCAATTGCTCCGCCACTGCCAGCACGATAGAGTAGCAACTGCCCGCCATATCGGTGCTGCGTAGCGGCCGCGTGACCTCAAAAGTAATCGCCAACCGCAGCCAAGGCGCGCCGCTGACCTCCCCTGACCCTCTTGTGGCCCTATCGACACCAGCTGGCCCCCAACTGCCGTTCGTGGCTCGATCATAACCAGCCGTGGCCACGACTGAGTGAAACATGAAACGCCTCTCCGGAATAATTCTATTAATGCTAGGGGTGGGGTGTAGCGACCCCCACGTTTCGGCATTGCAGCAATTGGGGGCCAACGTCAAACACAATGCGCAGGGAGAAGTTAAGTTTGTCGATCTCAGCGGGCATATGAGTCTGGATGAGAGGGGGGATTTGTCGCGCACCGAATCTCGTGTCACCGACGCCGACTTGATCCATCTCACTGGCTTGACTCACTTGGAAGAACTCTGGCTGCAAAAAACACGAATCACCGATGATGGGCTCGCGCACTTAGCGCTACTGACCAATCTTAAGGAACTCTGGCTCCAGGAGACCCGCATCACCGATGCGGGAGCAACGCATCTGGCGGGACTGACCGCTCTCGAAGAAGTATGGCTTCAGAGAACAAATATCACTGATGGTGGCCTAGCCCAACTGCAAGGTCTTACTCAAATGAGAGCACTTGGCCTGGCCGGCACCCGCATTACCGATAATGGTTTGAAACATCTGGCGGGCATGGACAAGCTGATAAAACTCGAACTGAATAGTACCGCTATCTCGGGTGCGGGCCTCGCGCATCTCCAAGACTTGACGGGGCTGGAGACTCTCCTGTTACACAACACAAAACTGTCGAACGCCGCAATGGTGCACCTGACAAGACTTGTCAGTCTGCGGAAACTCGAACTCAACAGTACTCAGATCAGCAGCGCCGGACTTGTCCATCTCAAGAAGTTAACCCGACTACAAACACTGAACCTTGGAGATACCGATCTCGACGACACGGGGCTGGAAAATCTGTCAGAAATGGACAATCTGGGAACGCTTTTCCTCAGCAAAACTCGCATCAGCGATCACGGCCTACGACAGCTGACAGCGTTACCTCGGTTGTTTTGGTTATTCTTGAGTGACACTCCGATCACCGACGATGGACTCATTCATCTGCAAGCAATGGACAATCTGAAGTTCCTTCATCTCAACAATACCGACATCAGCGATGCGGGATTGAAACACCTCGCCGAAGCCAGGAAACTACTGGAACTTCGAGTTGCCGGTACCCGAGTCAGCAGCGCAGGAATGGCTCGGCTCAAACAAGCCTTGCCGAGGTGCAAGATCTATCATTAATCAACTGCCCCTGGTTCATCAGTAACGTAGCCACGCGTTGCCGCGCGTCGTTCTCGGCTGTACCCAGCGCCGAGCTGGCGCGACATCGGCAGGAGTCCGCGATACCTGTGGGCTGGTACCCTGTGGGCTGGTACCCTGTGGACTGGTACCCTGTGGACTGGGATATGGTAGGGTTTCGGTTGCCGCGCCAGTTTGGAAAGCCTCGAGTCCAAGCATGAACACCTTCAAATCACTCTCTGGCTGCCGCCCCCTCAAACTAGCCTGCAAACTCCATCCTCTCTTGCTGAGCTGTGTGTTGAGCGGCTGTTTCCAGGTGACACCGCCCACCATACCGCAATTCCAGTCGGTCGCGCCGCCTGACAGTACAACCCCCGCGCGCAGCGCCGTGGACCACACCGCTTCAATACCTAACGCCGCGTTGGAGCGCACACAAAACCAGACCAGCGACCGGGAGGCGCTAGGTACCCACGGTACACGCAACATCAGCGTACCCATCGCAGAAACCGCCACGTGGCCTAATTGGATGGGACCTGATCACAATGGTATTTCTCACCAAACCGGTTGGTCCACCAAATGGCCACAAGACGGATTGCCGATTGCCTGGTCACGGCAGATCGGCATCGGCTTCAGTTCTGTGACAATCGCCGCGGGACGACTGTTCACAATGGGGCACACCGATGGTAAAGAAACGATCTATTGCCTCAAGACGGAGAGCGGAGAAACTGTCTGGTCATTCTCTTACGCTTCTCCGCTCGTCGATAACCTGCACGATGGTGGACCAGGCGCCACACCAACTCTGGATGGAAACTTCGTGTACACGCTGGGGCGCGGTGGTCAATTGTATTGCTTGCGCGCGGAGACTGGAAAAGTTGTTTGGTCGCGAATGCTGCCGGAAGATCTGGAGGTGGAATTACCGGAGTGGGGCTTCACAAGTTCACCGTTGATTCTCGACAAGCAAATCATTCTCGAGGCAGGTCGTGTCGTTTCATACGACAAATTAACCGGAAGAAAGAATTGGCAAACGGAGCGGCATGCGGCCGGTTACGGAACACCTGCCCGTCTTGAATTCGGAGGTAAGGTCCTGCTGGCCACGCTGGACTGCGATGGCCTGCGGGTGGTCCGCTCCAACGACGGAAAAGAAGTGGATTTTCAACCCTGGGCATCTCCCTTTCTTACCAATTCCACAACACCGATTGTCGACGGCGACAAGATCTTTATTTCCACCGGATACAATGTGGGTTGTGGATTGTTTCGCTTCTCGGGTACCGCATTAGAGTTAGTCTACAGTAACCGCGAAATGCGCAACCATTTCAACAACTGCATTCTGCTCGACGGGCATCTCTACGGCTTCGATGGCAATTCCAACTTGGGTCGCGTCGTTCAACTCACCTGCATGGACTTCGCAACAGGAGAAGTCTTGTGGAAAAAACGCGGGCTCGGTTGTGGCTCACTGATGGTCGCCAATGGAAAACTGGTCCTCCTCAGTGACAAGGGAGATCTGGTCGTGGCCAAGGCCACGTCCAAAAGTTACCAAGAGCTGTGTCGTTCACGCTTCCTTAGCGGACGTTGCTGGACGATGCCGGTCCTGCTCAACGGATTCGTCTATGGGCGCAACGCCCGGGGGCAGCTGACATGCCTGCGGCTGCCTTTGCAGCAATGATCTCATTCGGTTCTCGTGCCTAATCGCGGAAGTCGTGGAAGCCCTGCGGCAAGCGAGACAATGATGCACCACTTCTCAGCGTTACTGCTTCTCCTCGAATTGACCGCGGGACAGGCAGCCCCACCAAACCCGGCGACGGACACGTTTTACGACTCGCAACAGGTCCAGACGATTCATCTGCTGATTCGAAATTCCGACCTGCAGCGTATGCAGGCTGCGCTACCCGAGCGCATTTACGTTCCAGCCTCGTTTCGCTGGGGAAAACAGACTATTGAAGATGTCGGTGTGCGGTACAAGGGAAATAGTTCATCGCAGCCGCACCAGCAGCACAAACGCAGCTTTCTGATTAAGTTCAATGCGTTTACCAAGGGCAAAACGTTTCTCGGGCTCAAACGGGTCGCGTTGGATAACGGCGTACAATTCGGGAGCCTGTTCAGCGAACCTTTGATCACAGAAATCCTACGTGATCTCAATATACCGGCAGCGCGGTGCAATTATGCCAGACTGTTCTTGAACGGCGCATTTCAGGGTGTCTACGTCAACGTCGAACGGATTGACCAGGTCTTTCTGAAACAGAACTTTACCGATGCCAGTGGCGCGCTCTACAAGGTGGATGAAGGAGGACCAGGCTGCACACTGGCACCCCCGTCGCGCCAATCTGGTGCCCGCCAACGACAACGCCATGCGTTTGAACCTAAATCAAAGTCGGCCCGCCGCCATGCGCGGGACGTGTTCACACTGATCTCACACATCAACCATACGCCACCAGCCGAGTTTCCCCGTACCCTCCACCAGCATCTGAACGTCGATGCCTTCTTAAAAACCACGGCAGTAATGCTGTTGGCTGGCGCGTTCGACCAGCTGACGGGGTGGAATCCACACAACTATTATTTGTACCACTACCCACGCGATCAGCGTTGGCACTATATCGCCCGGGATCTGGATGTCGGGTTCGCGGACAATGCCTTCCGCCGAATTCCCGTGCTGGCTGGCTGGAATGCCGCCTGGCCCATACCCGGAGGCCCACCACGGCCGCTGATCGTGCGCATTGTCGAAAATCCAGAACTGCTGGCGCTGTACCGTCAGCTGGCCGACCGCATCCTGGAACAATACTTCCACCCGCAGATCCTGTTACCCCGCGTCGACCGCTTGTACGAACAGATCAAAGACGATCTGGCACGCGATCCGTTTCCACATCGCCGCGCCACGAACCCGGAAGATCAAGGTTACGACACG
>PAQH01000078.1 GCA_002709225.1 Planctomycetaceae bacterium | reverse complement strand
CGTCCCGAATGATGGCAGCACCGTCTACGGAAATTTCGGGGTTGCCGGCCAATTGCCCGTCGACCATGCGGGCGATTTCACCGAGCGTAAGGGACACAGATGATCTCCTGCTGGAATAAAACCGCGCGCGTCCGTTCGTGTGACCTGGACGCTGAAGGGCCATAATCACCAAGGTGGAGGATAATAGTCGATGCGCTGATAAAGCACCAATAGCGTTGGTTCGCGGCCGTAATCTTCAGTCTGGTGCTAGCAGCACTAGCAAATCTTCGAGCGAGGTGATGGTGTTAGTCTCCGTCCCTATAGTGTCTCGCTTCAGATGCAGGCCTTGCCACCCCGCCGTGAGTGCTCCCGTAAGGTCGTTTTCCCGATCATCGCCTACCATTAGTATCTCAGACGGGTGCAATTGCATTCGAGCCGCAACTTCTTGAAAAAAGTGTGGGCTTGGTTTGGGGAAACCTACTTCAGACGAACAAAAAACGTCCCGCGTTTGGTCGAGCGGCGTCAGGTTTTGGCAGATTGTCAAGAGCCTGTTATCGAAGTTAGAAGCGATTCCCAACCGTAGTTCAGAGGCGGCCAAATGTTGCCAGGTTACTTGTACGTCGTCGTACAAAGACCAGTTGCGGCTGTCACTAAAATGGGTCCACAAATAGGAGAAAAGGTCGCCTTCCGGCTGTTGCACATCGTCAAAGACCTCGCGGATGATAGTGCGCCATCGATCTTGTTCGCGTACCTGGCTGGTAGGGTGTCGTTCCAAACGGATGGTGTGTTCTTTAGTCACTGGATCTGGAAGCGTTTGGTCTACCGCCAACTCTGATTTTCGGCTGCCAGTGCCTTCGTATTTCAGTTGGTCTGCTTGATCCTGTTTGCAGAGCGCGTTGCGGAAACGGTCCTCAATGGAGTCGACCGTCAATTTCGACCCAAATTGACGACCTGCCAGAAAATAGGCCTGGGCAACTGACGGCTGCGGGTAGATCAAGGTCCCTACGGCATCGAAAAGGACCGCCTTGCATTGTCGGAACATTACCCCGATCGCTGTTTATCAGGTTTCAATGCAGGTTGACGTCGATTGAAAAAAGCTCCAAAAGCGTACTTGGCAATAGGATGCTGGTGTTAGAAAAACATCCGGACGATGTCGTTGCTAATAACAAACAGCATAAGCATCAGCAAGCAGCCGACGCTGACTAATGTGAGAGTCATTTGCAGGCGTTCGTTGGGAGGTTTTCCGGTCAGCATTTCCCAGCTCAGAAAAACCATGTGTCCACCATCTAATGCGGGGATAGGCAGGAAGTTCAGGATGGCCAGGTTGACGCTCAGGAATGTCAAGAAGAGGAGCAGGCTCGGAATTCCGCGAGATGCCTCCGAGCCGGCCATGCGGGCGATCGCAACAGGGCCTCCCAGTTGTTTGGGAGAGAGCTGTCCGGTGCCCAGTAACCCGAGAAATTGGAAAACTTGCGTTCCTCGCTCCTTAATTTCGCGGATGCTGAGCTTCGTGGCCTCTACCCATGACGCAGCTGTGTGTACGCGCTGAAATGGAAGTGGAAAAAGACCTCGCGTCCCGGTGTCCCAGGCTACATCAGATTCCATTGCTGAGAGGGTTGCCGTATGCTCTGAGCCTGATCGTAGAATGGTCAACCGCACATCAACGCCGTCAATCATTCTTTGGACTCGGTGGTTAACATCGCTCCAGTTGCGGCCAGCCGCGCCCAGTGTAACCGGTTCGTTCCAGGCCTTGCCGAAACTGAGTTCGGCAGCTTGCTTTGCGGCACCGGTCGCGACGTACGCCATTTGTACAACCTCATCGCCGGGGCGTATGTTCTGTTCTTCCGCTTTGCTGTTGTCGGTCACTTTGGCAACAATTGTGGAAACGGAATAAGCTACGCCAACGATTTCCAGTGATTGATAATCTCCATTGGCGAAAGTTGGTTGCCTATCCGCTGGTAGCGTGACCTCTAATTCTGCAACGGTTTCCTGATCTGCGCGTTTGACTTTGAAAAGCAATGTCTCTTTGTTCATCTTAGCGACGCGTTGCGGTAACGTAATCGGATCACCAATGAGTTTTCCGTCGACTTCCAGAATTACGTCGCCCTGCGCGAATCCCGCCTGTTCCGCAGGCGAGTCCTTGCGCACATTTACGACTGGACCAATCTGCATTTCTAGTCCCAGGTGTCGTAGACGTCGCGGTGGCAACACGATCGTCTCTTCTGAACTATCGCCGTTTTTATTCTGGCGACGGACAATGAGATTGACAGGTTGGTCGAACCGAGCCTGCATCCGGGACACCAGTTCATGAAGCTTGATTTGTTTAGTCGCCTCGTCGACTGGCAACATCTCATCTTCGAAACCAATAATCGAATCGCCCGGACGAAAACGATTGGAACTGGAATCGTCGTGGCTCCACATGGGAGGCGAGCCTAGTTTTGTCGAAAGAGGTCCAAAGACACCCAGGGTAGGCATGGGTATCCCCCCTGCCTTGGCTGGACCTTGCGGCGTAATCGCATACCACTGTTCGTTGCTGCCGCGTCGGATGAACAAATCAAGAGGCGATCGTTCTTTTTGAAGGCCCTGGGTGACCACTTGTTGGTTGAGGTCCCAGGTCCATCGCAAGAACTCGTCGCGTTTGCCGTCTTTGCCAATCTGGATGAATTTGTCACCTGGTTGCAGTCCCGCTCTCCACGCTGGTGATCCAGCCGATGTACCGTTGATTTCACAAGGTGTAATTTGGACACCAGAGCGGTAGGCAATTGCTGCAAAGACTGCGCCCGAGATCACGTTCATAATCACACCCGCAGAAATGATGCACATACGTGCCAGGACTGGTTGTGCGGGGTAGCTGCGTGGGTCGATTTCGTCGAATTGAGTTGCGTGGGCATTTTTTGTGGCTGAATTCCCATCGGTTGTAGCGTCGGCTGGTGGAGCGACTTGACTCTGCTTGATTCGTTCCGCCTCTTTTTGAGCATTGACGGGATTGTCGTCTTGACCCAGCATCTTGACATAGCCTCCTAGCGGAATGATGCCGATGCCATATTCCGTTTCACCCCAGGTAAATTTTCCCAGGGTTCGCGGCAGGCGAATTGGACCAAAGCCGAGGGGGACGTCAAATCCTACGTAGAATTTTTCGCATTTGACGCCGCATAGTTTCGCCACCGCGAAGTGACCAAGCTCGTGGACAAAAATCACGAAGCCAAGACCAATTGCGGCTTTGAGCACGACCCATACCGTGCTCAAAATGGAAAGGAATGATTGTGATTCGGCAATCAGGTACTGACCCACTTCGTGATCTCCTCGCGTGCCCAGGCATCGATTTTCAGTAGAGCTTCGAGCGATGGATTGGCGTCAAAGGTGTGTTTTTCAAGTACATCGCGGCAAGCCGAGACAATCTCGGTGAACCGTAACTTGCCGTCCAGGAAATAGTTTACGGCAGATTCATTTGCGGCATTTAGAACCGCACCTGCGGTACCGCCTGCCTGGGCGACTTCAAGCCCGAGTGACAGTGCGGGAAAACGATCAAGGTCCGGGGGATGAAAATCCAACTGTAGAGATTGTCTCAGGTCTAGGCGATCTGCAGAACCCTGGGTCCGATTGGGATAGGAAAGTGCGTATTGGATCGGTAGACGCATATCAGGAGGACTGAGTTGAGCGACAATCGAACCATCGATGAATTCGACGAGTGAATGCACAATAGACTGTGGATGTATGACGACTTCAATCTTGTCGGTTGGAAGATCAAAGAGCCAACGGGCTTCGATGATTTCAAGCGCCTTGTTCATCATAGTGGCGGAGTCGACAGTAATTTTTGGTCCCATTTTCCAAGTGGGGTGGTTGAGCGCTTGTGCTACCGTTGCTTTTTCCAGATCATCCTGGGAAAAATTTCGAAATGGCCCACCACTGGCGGTCAGAATTATCCGTTGCACTTCACTCTGTCGACCTGCCTGTAATGCTTGAAACACCGCACTATGTTCACTGTCAATGGGGAGGATGGTCGCCCCCTTGTCAGCAGCTAGGTCCATCAGCAGTGGCCCTCCCATGACGAGAGACTCTTTGTTGGCTAACGCGACAGTCTTGCCTGCGTCAACGGCCTGCCAGGTACCGGTCAACCCAGCGCTACCCACAATCGCTGCGACGACAATATCCACTTGCGGATCGGTGACCAGTTCTTGAATCCCCTCAGCGCCCTTGAGTAATTTGGTCTGTTTGTGAAGGGTTGAGGTGTCAAAAGCAGCGGCTGCGTCCGGATCTGTGCCGACGATTATCTGCGGAACGAAGCAGCGCGTCTGTTGAACAATCTCTTCAAGCTGACGATGCGCGGTAAGACCGAATATCTGGAATCGGCCTTCGCTCGCTGCGACGACGTCGAGCGTGCTACGTCCGATGCTCCCAGAAGCACCGAGAATGGCGAGATTGCGGCTAGCGAAGGTCATGTCCAGGACACACCTGCGTCGGTCATGCGAAATGCGCCCAAGTACAAGAACGGGCCTCTTTCCAGCAAGCTCGTCATAGAGATGTCCCCCCCGAGCTGTGGAACATATAGAAATCTGGAAGTGAGAAGGAAATCATGTCAGGATCTTGAGGATTCTTCCGGCATTCTAGGTGCGGTTTTTTATGCCGACAAGGCTGATCCTCGGCGAGCCTGTTCCAGGGCGGGCGGGTTGTATAATAGACTGACTAGTACTGGGGCGTTTTGATTCTGCCTGTTTGTCATAGGGTTCTCGAATCGGCGATCGCTTGGGTGTTTGGAAAAGCCCCATTTTCGATGATGTTCCACCCAGACGGTGCATGTGCAAAAGTGAACCCTCGCTTGTTTGTCTTCAGGGTGCATTGTGATGAAGCAAGATGACGGCCCCACACGCAAGTCCCATGACCCGAAAGGGACAGGGGGACCGAATTTCCTTTTGTATGCCGGGATTGCGGGTGTCGGTGTGGTACTTGTTGCCGTTTTGTTGATCAATCAGCATCGCCACGAAGTCGCTTTCCCTGTACTGCAACAATTGCTCCAGGCAAGCAAATTCAAGTCGTTACACTCGGAAAACACTGGTGAACTTGCTTTGAACCCAGCGACGGGTGAGCCGTATCCAGGCAAGTTAGAGATCTCCGAACAACGGAATGGCCAGACGTTCACGATCGAATACAGCCGACTATCAAGTCTTGAGGTCTCTCCGACGGAGGTGCGTGGATCGCTACAAATGCGAACCCTGCACCCCGAGACTTCTGCGCCCCGAACAGAGAATTTTCGTACACAGTTGGGAGAGTCCGAGGCATGGAAGGAGCGGCTTCAGGAATTACTTAGCACTAACAACATTGATTACCGTAATGTGCCGACGAGCCCCTGGAGGGCTTGGGCGCCGGTGTTGTTTTTCTCGCTCATTTTGCTGGTCTTCCTGATCTTGATGTTGCGCCGGATTGGTGGAGCTGGATCGCCCATGCAGTTTGGCCGTAGTCGTGGAAAGCTCTACGCGATGGAGGACCTGGGTGTAACTTTTGACGATGTGGCTGGCATCAATGAAGCAGTAGAAGAAGTTCGAGAGCTGGTCGACTTTTTACAGTCTCCGGAAAAGTACCAGCGCCTTGGTGGAAGAATTCCCAAAGGTGTTTTGTTAGTGGGGCCGCCAGGGACAGGTAAAACGCTACTGGCCAAAGCAATCGCTGGGGAAGCGGGAGTGCCATTCTACAGTCTATCTGGAAGTGACTTTGTGGAGATGTTTGTAGGCGTGGGGGCGGCCCGTGTGCGCGATATGTTCCAGCAGGCGGAATCGAAAGCTCCCTGTATTATTTTTATCGATGAATTGGATGCGTTGGGGAAAAGTCGTGGTGCTGGGATGATTGGCGGGCACGACGAGCGCGAGCAGACATTGAATGCACTGTTAGTAGAAATGGATGGTTTTGATTCCAACGCGGCAGTAATTGTCATGGCTGCGACCAACCGCCCTGAGACCTTGGATCAGGCTCTACTGCGACCTGGCCGATTTGATCGTCATGTACTTGTCGACCGCCCCGATATTCAGGGACGAGAAGAGATACTCAAGGTTCACGTCAAGAATGTGAAGCTTGATAACTCAATTGATTTGAAGGAGGTGGCCGGGATTACTCCAGGTTTTGTTGGAGCCGATCTGGCTAATCTGGTTAATGAGGCTGCGTTGCTGGCGGCACGCAATGAAAAAGACTTTGTTGGAATTCATGAATTCAACGAGGGTGTTGAGCGTGTGACGGCAGGTTTGGAGAAAAAACAGCGCGTGATGAGACGCGAAGAAAAGGAACGAGTCGCATACCATGAAAGTGGTCATGCACTTGTCGCTTTTAGTTTGCCGAACACAGATCCTGTACACAAAGTCTCGATTATTCCTCGCGGGGTGGCAGCGCTGGGGTATACGCTGCAACGTCCGGAAGACGATCGTTTTCTGGTGACCAAGCTGGAGCTAGAGAGCCAAATTCAGATTCTGCTGGCGGGTACGATTACCGAGGAGATTGTCTATCGCGACATTTCTTCAGGGGCGCAAAACGACCTCGAAAGAGCGACAGATATAGCGCGCCGCATGGTGATGGAATATGGCATGAGCGATTTGGGTCGTGT
Source organism: Planctomycetaceae bacterium (assembly GCA_002709225.1). Lineage (GTDB taxonomy): Bacteria > Planctomycetota > Planctomycetia > Pirellulales > Pirellulaceae > UBA9264. Next base: position 25,783 of record PAQH01000078.1, on the reverse strand, counting down.
CAATTATCGGGCGTCGAGTAGCTCCGCATTTCTTCCTGTGGGGCAGGAAGAGGGCTCCTCTCGACACTACAGTGAACAAACTTCGCGTGAAATTGATAATGAGGTAAAACGCATCATCGACGAGGCGATCGAGCAGGTACGGCATATTCTCGAGGTGCGTTATGAGGCGCTTATCGCAGTAACAACGCGACTCATCGAAGTGGAGTCGATTGGCGCCGCGGAACTTCGAGAGATTATCGAAAGGACTTCACCCGGGCCTGTGATCGTTCCTGGCACGGATGCGACTTTGGATCCCACTCAACCTCACCGTTCGGTGGACAATCGTAGCCGAACCGAGCAGAGTGGATGACAATAAAGTTTGTTTTGGAGCGACCGGTCGAAAATCTTGATTGATAGATCTTTATGGTTGCCAAATCGTTCCCTCGGTGGCTTCGCTACCCGTTTGCTTGGTTGGTTGTCCAAGGTATTGTCCTGACAATATTTCTGGCGGCGACAAGCCGATTGCATCCACATGCCACTCCAGACACGCTAAGCTACCAGAGATTTCCGCTGGACTCGTTGCCGGCAGCCTTTGAGCATTCGCGCACTTGTGGATATCCAATCTTCCTTCGTGTCACTGGCAGTCTTGCTAAACACGCTGCAGCAGTGCCGGGCTGTCAGCTCGCCGTCCACTTTGTTGCGGTCTGCATATTCTATTTAGGCGTTTGTCGGCTGCTGGGGTCTCGTTGGCGTGCGTTTGCAGCGGCTTCTCCGCTCTTGTATTCGAACATCCTGTTTGGTTACGTCAACAACTTGATTGCGGATTCCCTGGGTTCGTCCATCTCCGTGGCTACGGTGGGGGTGTTACTGTGGGTTGTTGCTGGCAATCGCAGCATCTGGTTATGGCTTCTGCTCTCCGCGGGCTGTTTTGCTACATACCAGGTTAGGCCGGCTTATCTATTTCTTGTATTGTTGCTTCCACTTCTGGGGACCGGTTTGTACTGGATGCGCACCAGAGACGAGTCACACGCTGGCAATAAGATTCATTGGCTGGGTTCCAAGTTGGCAGCTTGCGGCTTGGTTCCACTGTTTGCCTATTGCGCGGTACGTTGGTGGGTGATCGGGCATTTCGCTTTGGTGAGTTTTGGCGGGAATAATTTTGTGGGTACTGTCGGTGTGTTCTTGACACCTGACATGGTCTCTGAATTGGCACCAGATCTTCAGCCACTGGCGGAAACTGCGCTCGCGACACGAAAACAGGCTCTGGCTCGTCATCCCGAACATTCCGCCAAGCCAACTCTCCAGTACATGGAGATCGAAAACCGTTTCGATTTCAACACCTGGAAGGTGTTTGTCCCCTCTGCCCAGCACGTTTATGGGGATGACCAGCCTCGCGTTAATACTGAACTGCGGCGTTTGGCGGTGGCGATTATTATCGCTAGACCGGGCTACTACCTAACCTGGTTGGCAAAGGCGGCGTGGCGTGGAGTTTGTGTGACGTTGTTGGATCTCGTCCAGAACCCAGTTTATCTTGGCGGATTATTTGGGCTATTAACGCTGCATGGGTGCGTAGTTGTGCGAACAATGGGTAGGTTGCCAGCAGGCCGGCTGAAGGATGGTGGTAATTCCGCTTCAACACATTTCCCATTTAATGCGCTCTTATTGGTGGCGTTATTGTTCGCTGGCATGAAGTTGTTGTTGATCATCATCACGACACCTCCCCTGGGCCGTTTTGTGGATGCAGGGGCGGTGTTTTTTCCGGCGTTGCTGGGGATCGGTTTGTTCGATCGCTGGTCGCGACTGCGCAAAGTGTAGGAACAGTTGTCGTCATGTTGCCCAGCGTACAGACTTCTTCTACTCGATTTGCGTCGTCCTTATCGACCGTACTGGACCTCGATACAGCATTACACGAAGTGTCTGAACAGGCGCTTGCCCAACTGGAAACTACTCCGGATTTGGCGTTTGTGTTTGTTTCGGCTGATCGAGTGCACTACGCAGATTACATCGCGAAGACATTGACAGGTTTGTTGGATACTGGATGCCTGGTGGGCTGCGCGGCAACATCTGTTATAGGGACAGGTGCCGAAATAGAGGCCTCGCCGGCCGTGTCTGTTTGGTTAGCAAAGCTGCCGGCAACTCAGGTCATGACAATGCACCTGACGTTTGAAGCTACTGCTGAAGGTAATGAAATTCTAGGTTGGCCTGATGAACTGCTAGAGAGTTACCCCGATGATGCAAGCTTGATCGTGCTTGGTGAGCCTTTCAGTTTTCCCGCGGAGTCGTTGCTTCAGCAGGTAGATGCGAGATTTCGGGGTTGTCGTGTCGTTGGTGGGATGGCCAGTGCAGCTCACCAGCCGGGAGGGAATGCGCTTCTTTGGGGGACGGAGGCTTTTTCGCATGGTGCGGTTTGTGTCTTGCTTTCTGGCAGTCCACAAGTTTGCCCAGTAGTCTCTCAAGGCTGCCGGCCAATTGGAGAGCCTTTTGTGGTGACACGAGCCGAGGGCAAGATTATTCAGGAGTTGGGCGGCCAGGCAGCGATGACAAAATTCCAGCAGCTGTTTGAGACACTACCCAATTCGGAGAAAGAGCTTGTGCACTGCGGACTTCATCTTGGGCGGGTTGTCAGCGAATACCAGGACCATCGTGGTCAGGGTGACTTCCTCGTGCGAAACGTCACGGGGATCGATTCCGAGACGGGAGCGATGACAGTTGGCGATTACTTCCGCAGCGGCCAAACAGTCCAATTTCACGTGCGTGACCAAGCCACTGCGGATGGTGAAATGCGGCAGCTGCTCAGTGAGGCTGTCCACCTGAAGCAGGAACCCCTGGCTGGATTACTCTTTTCTTGCAACGGTCGTGGAACGCGGCTCTTCGATGCAACTGACCATGACGTGGGGCTCGTCACGGAGTACTTTGGGGAGATTCCTCTAGCGGGTATTTTTGCCGCAGGTGAATTCGGTCCTGTCGGAAGTCAAAATTTCGTGCATGGTCTTACGGCCAGCCTGGCAGTATTTATGCGGGAGGTAGCAGTAGATCGCTGTTGACTTATTCTGTTAATGCGGTGTTATCTGCGCAAAAAAAAGTATGTTCGCAATTTCGAGTCAGACCTGGGAAAACGTAGCAAAGGCGACTTGCATTCTCACCGCGCTTGCCACAGGTATTGCATCGGATGAGCGGCGTGAGGACGGTCTGACGCGCAAGGTTGAGCAACACCGGTTGATTCGGTTGCGCGATTTTGTGGGCAAATGGCGTGGAGTTGGACAAATTCGAAGAGGATCTACAAAGGGTGGGTGGATAGAACGATCGACGTGGGTCTGGAAGATTTCTCCACAGCACGCGAGTCTGGAATTTACTTCAAAACAGTCGCATGTCTTCCAACGGGGAGAACTACGTCCCGGGGGCGAACCCGGTTTGTTCCTACTTAAGGCCACCGCGAGTGAAAGTGGGTTGATGACACAATACAAGGGGCGATTTGACAAGCAATCTAGGCTAGTGCTGACTGCGGAAAAACCCGCCAAGAATATGCCGGCGCGTGTGACGTTACGGCTGGTGGCGAAAGGCAATCGCTTGATAACGCTCTATGAAAGGCAGACTGCTTCCGGACGTTTTTTGCGTATTTCCGAGGTAGGTTATACCAGGCGTGGAAGTGATTTCGGCAAGCAAGCTAGTTTTATCGAATGTGTTGTGAGTGGCGGTAAAGGCACTATACCGGTAATGTTTGAAGGTAAGACCTACTACGTTTGTTGTGGCGGATGTCGTGACTATTTTCAATCTAATCCGCGCGAGGTTATGCAAGAGTACCGGGGCCGTAAGGCACAAAAGAAGTGAAGCCAATTGCCGGTTTGCTGGCAAGAAAACCCGGGAATAATCTGTCGATTTTCCCGGTAGGATTGTGGAAAACAAGGTCGCGGGGATGGTTCTTCAAAGAAATCGACCATTCGCAACCGATAATGGAGTGAGCGGGAGTTGTCGAGTCCCATTCCGTACCTGGGATCAAGGAGGCAACCGAGGTGGGAATCTCCATTTCGTTGACCGTGTGTCTTTCGATGGTTGGTTTGAATCCCATCGAAGATCTGCCGACCGACCATGTTGATTTAGTGGAGCTTAACCACTATTACAACGACAAAGGTCGTCACGTACTCGACCAGGTGATTTTCTATGATTGGTCTTCCGCAGCCGGTCGGTACCAAATACGCGATTGGCGAATGATCAAGCGGGTATCTCAAATTCCACACCGTGATTGGCGACTCGGTTGTTATGTGGCCGTTTGGCACGATCCTCTGGAAGGCAACGTGCTCCGAAAGATGCATGCTACGAATATGCGAGAAACCTGGACCCAGTATGATCCAGAAATTGTGGAACGTAGTTTCCTAAAGAAAGACAAGCGACGAAAACTCGCGAGAATTCGTTCGTCTCGGCGCACGCGATAGTCGCCGATTAAGGATTCAGAACGGTTTACAGGGTCCTGCTCTGCACCGACTTGTTGTCATCGACGTTACGGCGGGCAACACGCAACTTGGCACTGCGACTGCGTGGGTTGGTTTCTCTTTCTGCGGTGGTCGGAACGACGGGTTTCTTGGTCACAATTTCTAGTTGCGCATGTTCACGAAATGCCCGTTTTACTTTTCGGTCTTCTAGTGAGTGAAAGCTGATGATTGCCAGAGTTCCACCGGGGAGAAGGCACTGAGGGAGAATACGCAAGGCTTTGTCCAATCGACCGAGTTCATCGTTTACGAAAATCCGCAATGCTTGAAAGGTACGTGTTGCGGCGTCAATCGTACTTTTCTTCGAACGTGGGACGCAGGATCGCACCAGTTCAGCCAGTTCACGTGCTGTGTGCAGTGGTTGAGATTTGCGCTGTGCGACAATACGTCTAGCAATTCTGCGGCTGAAACGCTCTTCCCCGAATTCGTATATCAAATCCGCGATGTGGTTTTCACTGAGTTGATTAATAAGCTGCCAGGCTGGCTTGCCAGAAGTAGAGTCGAACCGAAGATCGAGTGGGCCATCGGACGAAAAACTGAAGCCACGATCAGGATCGCCAAGTTGATCACTAGAGAAGCCCAAGTCTAATAGAACGCCGTCGACACCTTGGCACTTAATTTCATTCAGGATTTCAGGCAACTCACAGTAACTGGCTTGGGCTACCAAAACGGGAAGTCCCGTGAGTTGTTGTTCGGCACGTGCAATTGCTGAAGGGTCACGATCCAAACCAATTACTCTCCCCCGATTACCTACCAAGTGTGCCAGTGCTCGGGAATGACCACCTCCCCCCAGTGTTCCGTCGACAATCGTTTGGCCAGGTTGAATGTTAAGATAACGAATTACCTCTTCGACCATTACCGGCAGGTGACTCGAGCAAGAGTCCACAGGTTGAGACACGGTAGCGAAACTCCCCTCGCGGGTAACTTGTCTAGCTGGTTGTGATTAGCAGACAAGTTGTCGATGGAAATAATAGAAATAGGGGGATCGGATCAAATATGAAGAGGCGGTTGAGATTTGCGTGGTTCTTGTTTTCCAGCAACAGGTTAACGACTGGCGTTGTGCTTTGCGACAGACAGGTAGAGTTGTTCATACGCGTTGATCGTAGTGCGCAAGGAGAAGTGCTGTTGGATGCGTTGACGATTCTGTTGGCCAATCGATTTGGCTAATATGGGATCTTGTGCGATGCGCATGACGCATTCTGCAAATGCTTCGACATCGTGTGTATGTACCAATTGGGTAGGATCAGTGTCGTGTAGCAATTCGCTAACTCCCTCGGCACGGATGGCAACAATTGGTTTTGCGAGTGCCATTGCTTCCATAAGTACGTTGGGCATGCCTTCCCATCTAGAGGCGAGCACTACCATCTGTGAGGCGGCCAGCACTTCAAGTAGATCTGAACGATAGCCCACAAAGTGGACCTGGTTCGCGATGTTCAACTCGCGTGCTTGGTTTTCGAGCGAGGTGCGTTGCGGGCCGTCTCCGGCGACAATGAGATCGTAGTCAGGCAGTCTGCAAAGAAATCTTGCAGCTGCTTGCAGGAGCCAAGGGACGGATTTTTGCGGATGTAATCGTCCTGCGAAGACGACGGCTTTACGGCCTGGGCGTAGTCCCAGTGTTTCTAGATTGATTGCCTTCACGTTCTGCAACGTTGTCAGATCGATTCCATTTCGTATGACACAAAGTTTCTCCGCAGCGAAATCAGAAAAATACTGACAATGTTCCGCGACGGATTGGCTTACACAGGCTATCTTGTCGACGCGTCGCGTGGCGATACGTTCGAGCCATGCCCGCCAGCGGCTCGGATCTGCGACGCGAACACCTGTCACATGACTCGTATTGATTCGGCTCGCTGCTTGGGCGGTCAAGACGTTCGCATGGAAAAGGAAGCTCTGGATGACGTCTGGCGCAATCTGGGTCAACCGATGACGTAGAGCCCGGACTCCTCTGAGGTATTGCCAAGGACTGCGAAGTCCCAGAAACTCGACCGGCACATCAGAGGCGGCAAGTTGTTCCACGAAAAGGTCGTGGTTGGTGCTTGGCGGTGGAGCTAGAGAAACAACGGTCGGAACAAAACGCTTGCGGTCTAAGCCGATCGCCAAGTTCGTTATTGAACGTTCGGCACCACCGACCCCAAGTTCGGTGATGATGAGCGCGACACGGAGATGGCCAATCGTGGTGTGCGACAATTCAACTTAACCAGGTCCGTTCAACAAACGTGGTATCTACCAACCCTTCGGCGAAGTCAGCATGTTGTAATACTTTACGGTGAAACGGCACTGTCGTGCGAATGCCCTCTATTCTAAGTTCATTTAGAGCACGCAGCATACAGGCGATGGCGGCAGATCGCGTCGGCTGGTGGACAATGAGTTTGCCGATCATGGAGTCATAGTGAGGTGGTACCGTATAGCCTTGGTGGGCATGGGAATCGAAGCGGACACCCATGCCGCCAGGCGCAAAGATCTTCTCGATCCGGCCGGGACACGGCTGGAAATTGCGTTCGGGGTCTTCCGCGTTAATGCGGCACTCCATCGCCACGCCTTGGACGCGAACGTTTTTTTGTTTGAGCGCAAGTGGTTTCCCCGCCGCGATTTCGATTTGTGACCTGATCAAGTCGATGCCCGTCACCATTTCGCTAACGGGGTGTTCGACTTGGATACGAGCATTGACTTCGATGAAGTAGAAATTGTTCTCTTGGTCAACGATGAATTCAACAGTTCCCGCATTGGTGTACTCGGCTTTGCGGCAAAGCCGAACCGCAGCATCACACATGGCCAAGCGAGTTTTTTCAGGAAGATTGGGAGCGGGGCTTTCCTCAATTAACTTCTGGTGGCGACGTTGCGTCGAGCAGTCTCGCTCCCACAAATGTACGATGTTTCCGTGTTGGTCGGCTAAGACTTGGACTTCTACATGGCGGGGGCGTTCGATGAACTTTTCCAGATACATTCCTGGATTGCCAAACGCGGCTTCGGCTTCAACTTTCGCTTGACCAAACGCCGTCTTGAAAGCTAAGTCGTTGGATGCGACTCGCATGCCTTTGCCGCCGCCGCCGGCAGTTGCTTTGATCAAGACGGGAAAGCCGATCTTGTGAGCGATCGCCAACGCCTCGTCTTCGTTTTCCAGAAGCCCGGGGCTGCCGGGTACGACTGGGACCTTAGCTTCCCGCGCAATACTTCTCGCGTGGTTCTTGTCCCCGAGTTTTTCCATTGCCTCCGGCGTGGGGCCAATAAAATCGATATTGCAACTGCGACAGATTTCATTGAAATGTGCGTTCTCTGCTAGAAATCCATAGCCTGGGTGTATCGCTTCCACGTTGCCGACTTCGGCCGCGCTAATGATTTGGTCGGTCTTCAGATAACTTTGTGCCGATTTGGGCGGACCTACACAGTAAGCTTCGTCGGCTAGTTCGAGGTAGCTGCTACCTCGGTCGGCTTCACTAAATAACGCGACGGTTTCGATGCCCATCTCTCGACAAGCGCGGATGATTCTTAAAGCGATTTCACCGCGATTCGCGATCAGGATGCGTTTGTACATGCGAAATTATTGGCGACAGCAAGTGAATGAACGGCGACACGAACGGGACGGCAACCCACAAGCTCACAGCAGCTTGCCGTTTCTATTGGCTGGTGTCGACTTTGAACAACGGTTTTCCGACGTCGACCGGTTCCTCATCTTCTACCAGAACCGCTACGATCTTGCCGGTTGTTTCTGCCGGGATCTCATTGAATACCTTCATGGCTTCAATGATACAGACCGTAGTAGTAGGGTCGACGTGATCGCCAACGCGGGTGTAGGGGTCGGAGTTCGGATTAGGTTTTGAGTAGTACGTCCCAACCATTGGACTCTTGATGAGAACAATGTGCTCGGGTGTACTGTCGCTCGAGGCCTCTGCAGCAGATGGCGGCGCTGCTACCGCTGCAAGCGTGGGGACCGTTGAGGCAGTTACGGCTGTTGACCCGAGGCAGAGTCTGACTTGCTGCTCTGCTTCTCGTAGATCAATCTCGGTTAGTCCATGCTCCTTCATCAACTCGACGAGAAGCCGAATTCGATCCAAATCAAAAACACCGCCGTCTACTTCGGCATCTGGCATTGGGATCTCCGTAAAGCCAACACGAACGACTAGAGAAAGATTGAATTACTTAAGCTGTGCACCGCGGCAACGAATTGCGTTACCTGGCGGGCAATTATTGCAGTTTTCAAGATTGTTTGGTTGGAAGTAGTGACCAGTCACTTAGCACGTTGGCTTGTAGCAACCATCTGGTCACGGAGACTGCCACTACCTCGAACTCGAACGCATCACTTAGCCTATTACGCAATCAACCAATTCCTTGGGAACCGTTGTCAACACTTCGCACCCATCGCGCGTTACCAACAGGTCATCTTCGATGCGAACGCCACCCCAACCAGGGAGGTAAATGCCGGGCTCTATGGTGATTACCATTCCCGCTTTTAGGGGGCGGTATTCGTTTTGGGCTAACCTCGGTCCTTCATGAATCTCCAGGCCAAAACCATGCCCAAGGCTATGGCCAAATCGTTTTCCGTACCCGGCCTCTGCTATCACATTGCGAGCAGCTGAATCGACGTCATGCATGACCGCTCCCGGTCTCACCGCCTCGATCGCTGCTTGCTGGGCTTTTAACACAACTCCATATATACGTTCAAGTTTCGGCGAAATTCTACCGGTGACCAGGATACGCGTCAAGTCGCTCATATAGAGGTTCTGCTGGGCTCCCCAATCGATCAAAACAAAGTCGCTGTCACCGATTTCCTGATCTCCCGGGACCGCGTGCGGCAAGGCGGCACGTGGTCCGACGGCGACGATGGGGGGAAAGCTACAACCGGAACCTCCAAACCAACGGATCTGCTGCTCGATCGCGTGAGCTACCTGTTTCTCTGGTTGGCCGTCGCGTAGCGAAGCGCGGATCACGGAGAATGCCCGTTGGGCAATGTCTACGGCACCGCGAATCGCAACGATTTCGCTCTTGTCTTTGATTTCACGCAGTTGTTCAACGAGCCCTTCGGTTGGTGCAAGCTCAATCGCTGAGAGGGTTTCTTTGAGGAAATTCCACATCGCAACGCTCATCGAAAGCGATTCGATTGCGAGTTGTTTTGCCTTGGATTCCCGGATTACCTTTGCCAAGAAGCTCGCCATCTTGACACCAGGGCCGCGGATCGCGAGTTCCAGACCAGGACACTCTTCCTGAAGTTGTTCCGTATAACGCGGGTCACTAAGCAAAATGTCTTTATCCCGCGTTACCAGCAAAAAGCTGTCGTCACCCGAGAAGCCGGTGAGATAGGTCACATTCGTAAAATTGGTGACGAGTATCCCGTCTACATTTGCTTTGTTTACCAGTCGGCGGAGTTTTTGTCGCCGTTTCTCTGTAGTTGTCATATTCGTGTTTGCAGTTAAGTTGCTGTACCGTGCTGTACCGTGCTGTACCGTGCTGTACCGTGCTGTACCGTGCTGTACCGCTGTACTCTGGGGCTGTACCGTGCTGTACTCTGGGTTCGTGGTACTCTGGTTTGAAGGGGGCGACGCCGACGGCCTGTTGGTAAAGCTCCACCTGATCGCGTGTACCAGCCTGTTAATTTTCAGGTGCCGAGTGTTGTGATCCAGAAGGCCATTCCGATGATGGAAAAACAAATCAGGAATGAGACGGTAAAGCCAACGATATCTTCGGTACTCGGCTTCTGGAATTCCAGAGAGCTGTTTGGAAATAGTTTGACCCGTTCGCAGGTCGACGGATCGGCGTAGGCTTTTGCGAGCTTTTGCTGATCGATTTCGGGGTTTGGATCAACTGGAGTTTTCATCTTGGCGTAGTAACGATCGAGCGCCTCTTCGGAGTTATTGCGAGTTAACAGACTTGCGACGATCATCACCAAGAAGGGCATCACGATCTTAGGAAACAGATCCAGCGATTTTAGCGATGAGGTGGATTTCGAACCCAAGTCGAAACCTAGCGGCTTGTAGAATAGTAAGTTGAGTTTCAGACTTCCGGTGCCCTGCAACGGAGTTCCTGCCGGATAGTCCAGTGTCTCCAGCAATGCACCGGTGCTTTCGTTCACTTCGCTTGCAACGACTTCAAGGGCGATGGATTTATCAACCGGTTCGATGCTGCTCCAGAAGATGCTGGTGCTCTTGCTCGTTTTGACTTGGGGTAGTCGGGTAACGCCGGCCTCAATGACCTGCATTCCTTCGGGGCCTGGGATTTCGATTTTTTCTGGAGAGATCCAGCGGGGTTTGGTTGTATTGTGCTGAGCAAGTTCCGGTCCGGTCAGTTCGCGGCCAGTCGTAGCCCACAGGACCTCCGCTTCGGACAGTTGTTGCCGCAACATCGACCTGGAGACGACCGTTTGGCTGGTAGTGACGGTATGTGGAGTTCTGGTCATCAGAGCCTCGTTGGTTCGTAGGCTAGTGAAGACTTTTGGTCCGAAAAAGGGAATTACAAAGAAGAAAAATAAACAGTAGACGACCGTAATCCAAGCCGCTCGCCCCGTTGCCCTTCGCCAGTACATGCCAATCCAGAAAGGCGAAGCAAAAACCAATGGAAACCAGAATGTGAGTTCTAGTTGTTTGAGCATGTCGTAATACGTTAGCGCGAAAAAGCATGAGCCAGCAACTACGATCATTCCTGTCAGCCGACCTGCCCACAGGCACTCGCTTTCACTGGCGTCCGGGCGCAGAAACGGCACGTAGAGATTTCGGACGATCAGTCCGGCACCCACAACCATTTGCGCATCCACGCTACTCATCAATGCGGCCAATAAGCAGGCGAGCATGAGCCCTCGGAAGCCTGGCCCGAGCAGTTGCATTGAAGCGTAGCCCCAGGTCAGGTCTGGATTCTTGACTAGCGCGGGTACGTCAGCGTAAAGCGTGGCTGCAATCAACGCAGTGAGCACCCATCCCAACGTACAGAACCGCTTAAGAAAGTTGCCAACCACCAGCCCAACTCGCGCGTTGTACTCGGTTTTAGCCGAACCGCCTCCTGTCGCTATAAAGTGAGGCTGAACGACGATTCCGGTCAAGTTTGCCAGTACCATCGCAGTGAGGTACAGCAGAGAAATTTCGGCGCCGCTGTTGCCAATGATGTCAAAGAACGATTCGGGTAGTTGTTCATGCATTACCTGAAAACCATTCTTATCACCTCCGGGATTTAATTCCGGGTTGTCGGCCAAAGCGCTCAGGCCGATCGGGATCAACATTACCGATAGCCCGATAATGCACAGGCCTTGAATCAAGTCGGTGAAGTAGGCTGCTGCCAACCCTCCTGCGATACCGTATACGACCACAACCACGGCAATTACCGGGATCAGCACGGTTTGCAACTTTACTCTTGTTCCAAATAGAGACACTTTCCTGTTCTCGTCTTGAGCCGGGATTTCGCTGTTGGCTGATGTTTGGGCCGATATCGGTACGGCCGGGGCAAGCATCATTGGCTCAGCTGTTTTGGCGATGGCGGAGAAAAACATTGATCCATAGATCATGAAGAAAAAGACACCAAAGATACTGTAGGCAGCACCCAGACCGCGTGACTCGTAGCGTTCCACATACCAGTCGCCCAGAGTGAGGAGTCTCATGCGACGGTACCAGACGCCAGTAATCCAGTAGAACGGAGTAACAAACAGCCAGAACATGACGCTCCACATACCGCTCATACCGCCTGTGAAGGTTGTACGCCCGGTGTTGACTGGATCGCTGGAACCCGTGCCCGCTCCAAACGCGGCAAAGGTCTGCAGCAGTTTGCCGAAGGAACGGCCGCCGAGAAAATAGTCTTCTTGCGCTTTGATTCGTAAGGAGCAGTAAACCCCAATACCGACCATGAGCAGGAAGTAGCCCAGGAGCACCAGAAAATCGAGCATGTGCATAGCGATAGAACCATTCGCGGAAAGAGAACACTCACAGAAAGACGTAAGCAACATTCTAACGAAATCGTTGCCAGTGTGGGGCCGTCTAGCCCTGTGGGCGTTGGTGAATCGGGGAAGGGCCGACCGCCTGTTCCGAGCAACGGACAGGCGGCGAATCGCGGATTTTGTTTCTGCGGTGAACTTAGTTACTGATGGCCTCGTCGAGGCCGAGCAGCACATTGCAGAGCGTGGCCCAAGCGGCGAGGATCGTCGTGGGATGCCTTGCTGCAGGCGCAGATTCACCGATCTTTACCAGGCTTTCGGCGGCCTTGTGGTTGGCTCGATAGAAGCCTAGTTGTTTTGTCAGCAGATTCAGTAACGTAGCTGTTTCAGGCTTGGTCGGTTCGCGATTCAGCACCAGCTGGAACGCCCGTACTATTCGTTGTTTGTTGGTTCTTGCAACTTGATCCAGCACTTTGGTCGCTAATTCACGCGCTGCTTCTACAAACACCGGGTCATTCATCAGGACGAGCGCCTGAAGTGCGGTGTTATCATGAATCCGTCGTGCCGTGCAGGTCTCGCGATTGGGTGCGCCGAATGCTTCTAAGGCTGGAGGGGGAACCGCTCTCTTCCAGAAGGTGTAAATACCACGCCGGTATAGATCGGCGCCGCGGCTTTGTTTGTACACCTGCGCCGTGTAGTCGCGGGGATCAAACGAAACTTCTTCCCACAGGCCGCGTGGTTGGTAAGGGTAAACACTTGGCCCACCAATTTGGTGGACGAGCAAGCCACTGACTGCTAAAGAGGCATCTCGAATTGACTCCGCAGAGCGACGCTTTCGTGGGCCACGGGAGAGCCAGCGATTCAGGGGATCTCGAACGCGCTGGGCGGCGCTGGCACGAGCGATTTGACGATATGTTGCGGAAGTAACGATCAGATATTGGAGTTTCTTGGGCGTCCACCCCTGGTGCACAAATTCGGTTGCGAGCCAGTCGAGCAGGCGTGGGTGGCTTGGCCGTTCACCACGTGTCCCAAAATCTTCTGAAGTCAGCACAATTCCCCGGCCAAAGTAGTGTTGCCAGTAGCGGTTCACACAGACGCGTGAAGTCAGGGGATGTTGAGGGTGTACAAGCCATTGGGCAAGCCCCAGGCGATTGTCTGGGAGGCTTGCGCTTTTGGGTGGTAGTCCTGCGGGCGTGCCAGCTTCAACTCGATCGAGCTTTTCTCGATAGTCACCACGTGCCAGGATAAAGGTAGCTGGCGGTGTCCCGCTTTCTTTCATCACCATCGTCGTCGGGATGTGCTGGTTGATGCTCTGCAAACGGCGCTGTTTTTGTTCCAGCTCGGAAGCCATTTGCTGGTATGGTTTGTCCTGGTGTTGGAGAAAGTACTCGTGAAGACGTAACTGCTGTTTCGGTGTTCGGTTTGCAGGAGGGATCGCGACAATTTGTTGAACCAGGTTGCTGTTGGCCAGAGCGAGAATTTCGGTTTTCGCGAGAATGCGTGGATAAATCCGCAAGTCATCGAGCATACCGCGGAAGGGTTCGAGTGTAGCTCTGTGTCCGACGCGCAGCGTTCCAGAGCGGCCGATGTCTTGATTTAGAGTATTGCTGATTACTTCCAAGTCCACCCGTTCCCCGTTGATGTAAACGGTAACCCCGCTCGCTCGAGAAGTTCCGTCGTAATTGGCCACAAGGTGGGACCACTGCCGCAGGCGAACGGGTGTCTTGGTCTTAAGCTGCAGACTGTTCTGCGGCCATTGGCTGACCATCCGGAAGACGAGGCTTCTAGATTCCAGCTGGAGTTCGTAACTGCTGTCGCGATTTGTTTCCTGTTTGCCATGGTATACCAGTGTCATTGTGTCTGCAGTTGTCGGGTATGCCCAAACGGAAAGCGAAAAAGGATCCGTCCTTTCGAAAGCGGCTTTTTGTCCCAAATCAAGGAACAGGCTTCCATTGAACAGGAGTGACTCACTGAAGTTGCCGGGAAACCATGTCAAACGAGTGTTTGCTCTAATCTTGTCTCCGCTAGTGGCTTCCAGGATGCTCTGCGCAGCCACGGGTTCGAATGGTAGGTGCACAGCAATGTCACTGGCAGGTTGTGTGATTTGTTGCTTGCCGTTGGCGAGCTCCTGTTCCCATCGCAGTAGCTTGTCCGCGACTGCCTTCGAACGGCTTTTCATGCGGTCCTGTAACACCTTGATCTGTGAATTCAGGCTCGCAATGCGAAGAGTCTGAATTGCTGTCGGTGCCTTGACATAAGGGACCGCGTTGCCGTTTTTGCCATCAAGGCCTAGCTCCGGAACACGATTGAAATAGGCCAGCAATTGAAAGAAATCGCGTTGTGTCCAGGGGTCATGCTTGTGGTCATGGCAGCGTGCGCAGCGCATCGTTTGAGCCAGCCAAACAGTTGCTGTTGTGTTAACTCGATCAACAGCGTATTCGAGCAGGTATTCTTCAGCGAGTGCGCCACCTTCAAAATTGACCATGTTGTTGCGATTGAATCCGGTCGCAATGCGTTGTGTTAGATCGGCTTTTGGTAGCAAGTCTCCCGCGATCTGTTCAATCGTAAACTGGTCGTACGTCATGTCGGAGTTGTATGCATGAATGACCCAGTCTCGCCAACGCCACATGTCGCGGTGGCTGTCGGTGTGGTAGCCGTGTGTGTCCGCGTAACGCGCTAGATCGAGCCAGCCTTGCGCCATGTGTTCGCCATGAGTGGGCAAGCTAAGCAGGCGATCCACGGCGCGTTCATAAGAATCTGCCGCAGAGTTCTGTAAGGCAGACTTGAGTTCATTCGGTGTGGGTGGAAGGCCGGTAACGTCAAAATACACACGCCGGAGAAGGCGAGCGCCCGTCTCTTGTACAGAGGGTTCGAATTTCAGGTCTTCCAGTCTGGCAAGGACAAAGGTGTCAATAGGTTGCCGTGACCATTTGTCCTCACGTGATATTGGTAATTGGGGGCGGAGCGGCGAACTGTATGACCAGTGGGTTTGCCAGCGTGCTCCTTGTTGAATCCAATTGCGGATCAATTCACGTTCAACGGCATTGAGAGCTCTGCCTGATTTAACGGGTGGCATCCGTATGGAGTCTTGGTTTGCGGTGATCCGCTGCCAGAGTTGGCTCGCCGCCGGGTTGCCTGGCACAATTGCAAGCTGACCGGATGGCAACCGTTGTCGAGTTGCTTGTTGCTGATCTAATCTCAGTCCTGCGCGGCGTTTTCGACGGTCAGGACCGTGGCAGCTGTAGCAATGTTCTGTCAGGAGTGGCCGAATTTGCTGGTCATAATCCACTTTGTCGCTGGAGCGGGCCGACGCTGATAGGGTGCAAATCGTCAGTACGCTAAAGACTCTTAACGCCTGTTGCGGGGTTGTCATAGAGCACCGAGTTGAAGAAATATTGCGATGCATCTCAGCAACACAGCCTCGCTACTGTACAGCCATAGTATAGGTTAAGCGCGTGATCGTTGCCCGATTCACTAGAGTGCTTCAGCATGCAGTTTTAGCGTGATAATAGGACATGGCGCAACAAGACGTGGCCCACCATTGTTGGGCGTGACAGGTCGTTGCTGAAGAACAAGGCCCTCAGGGTAAGAGAGCAGCAAGCTATTTGTCCGGCGAGTTGGATTTCTGGTGATTTACTTGACTCGTCCGTCGCGGTGTCTTCAGCGAGTGTTTGTGGTGGTCTACGCAAGGAGGCATTGGGGTCATGGTGTATTTTTGGAGCGGAAGATCGTAGTGTCCGGATATACCGCAATCCAGCCATACCATTCAGCTTGGAGTCCATAGAGAGCTGGTAACCGTTGGCCCTGAAAACGACCTGCGGTGCACCGCCCATCGCGGTCAAAGATTGCGCCCGATTGCCGCTCGCGTAACAGTCCGGATCTAGTTCGCTCGAATTCTAATATCTCACCGTCTAGTAGTCGCTGGTGACCGGCAGCACTACCACTCCGACCGTCAAACAGAATGACGACGGGGACCTCACCGACGGTGTCATTGACCACACCACTAGCGAGTTGCCCGAGCTCACTGAACGGGTAAGCTCGAGTATCTGAATCAGTGACTACGCCGAACAATAAATCGGATTCGCCAAGGCGTTGATCCGTATCCTGGATAGTGACTCGGAAGTGAGGTGGTAGACGCGTGCCTCCACGATGTGACGATTCCTTCGAGAAGTAATCGGCTTTTGTCTCAGGGTCGGGAACCATGACCTCCGTATCTGGATGGTCTCGTTTCCATTCGATCCAGAGAACATGCCGACATGGAATTGGTTTCAGTCGACTACCCTTCAGGGGCCCTCCAATACACTCTCCGAGCAGGTGCAGCCAATGTGAATTTGTGCCGCGATCATACAGAACGGAAGTGCCGTTCCAGATGCCGTGGAACCCAAACATCAACCGCTTCCCTTGGTAAGTGGGATCGAAACCGATCCCCGATGAACAGATGATTCAGTACGTGACAGCGATCGGCTGTTTCCCGATCAGGTCATTGATTACATGGTGATAGCATGTTGCCTGAAGTCCGTAAGCACGGGCCTGGTCGTTTACCACAAAACCGAGAACTTCGTCGTCATCTTCCAGAAAGACGGCATCTTCGGCGGAAACGAATCTTGGGAAGTCGGCGGGTAGAAACTTGTCTTGAGATCGATAGTAACGTTTTTCGTCGACAAACCGGTTTTGTTGCGTGCGGGTGAGCGGTGCAATCGCTTTGGTGTTTTGATTTGTATCCCCTCCGGCTGGAGTGGTTGCCGCTGGTTGTTCTTGGCATCCGCTTATTGCACTCGCCCAAACTAGGATTGTACAAGCGATCAGTTGGGCCTTCGCTGCTAGGCTGGTGTGTTGATGCTCTCGCATGGACACTTTCGTGATCGTGGGTAGACCTATTTCAATGAGCAGCATTTGAGGCTGTGGGTGTGACGCAGGCAGCAGGCGGTTCTTTGCTGCTCCACCGACGTGGTGCCATGTTGACGGTTGAGAACCACTCAAACGCATTTCCCAGTTTAGTATGCGGATTCTGCTAAGGGGAAATGTTCAATAATTCCAACGCAGCCCGAATGTCAATCCTTGTGCCCAATAGTCACGTGATTGGAACGTAAATTGGGGTCTCGGCTCCCCCGAGGCGGCGAGGTTGACAGCTAAATCGGGGTCGAGTTGTTCCGCGGGTTGGAGAACGTGTGGGAAAAAGATCAGCGAGTAACCTATCGTTACGTCAAGTTGGTGACTAACCGCGTAAGTGCCACGCAAATTGACTTGTGGGACTACTGTGATCACGTTGCGCTCATAGTTTCCGATGTTCGTGTTTCGGATGAGCAGTCCCTGTGGATCTGTTATGGAATTGACCGAATCATCGATTACGGTTTGCCCGCTAAGTGCAGCTTTTTGACGCATATTTCCAAGGCCGAGTTTGAAGCTCCCGAAAATGGTGAAACAACCATAATGCCAGTCATTCAATACCCCAAGTTGACCGCCGTGAAATTCATTTTGAGTGTTGATCGAGTCGAACAACGAGAGGGTTGTTCCCGGCACACGTAGTTGGGACGTGCTCAGAGCCGTTGAATGGCTGCTGATTTTGAGGCTTCCATCAATTCGTGAGAACTGGTAGCCGCCAACCAGGTCACCCGGTGTGCCTGCGCCGTGCTGTCCTGCCTGTCTCAGATATGCTTCGGCGACAATTAGTGTCGAGGTGGCTTGGACTGCGATTTCACCACTCGCTTCATCAGGGAACGAAGCGAGGAGCGTGTCCATGGCGGCAGTTTGGCCATCAGTCACGTTAAAGAACGGGCGTGCCAAGATGGGAGTGGTGGTGGTGTCGATGGCATAGTCCAGAGAGGAGTTGCCCAAGGCTAAAAAGCTGCCACCGACACCCAACTGTGAACATGCATTCAGCCAGTAACCAAAGTCAATCCTTCCTCCGGTACTCGGCCCGCTCACTTGTGACTGCCCACCGAGTAATGTGGTCGTAGTGGGCTGACTCAACTGCCCTGCCTGGGCCAGCGGAGTACCTGGTGGGCTGGTAGTAACTAAAGGGGGTAGAGCTGGCTGTCGCCGCCACATTAGAAGGAAATCAACTTGGCCCCAGGAAGGCGGTTTCTTGAAAGGTCGTAAACCGCCGACAGGTGGGCCTGTGAACGAAAGGTCAGAGAAGCGGTCCTCGACAGCATCCAGTTGATCTGCTGAGAGGTCCTCTGCAAACGCGGCTGGCGTTCCAGGCAGGGGCCGTGCGGGCGACACATCCTCGTCCGCATATCCGGACTGGTTGGTTAAAGCAGTGGCGCATAGCACTGCACCCATAAGCGACCGAGCAAGAAAATTGTGCACTGCCAGCGTCCACCAAGCGTTACGAAGCATCCGCGCTACTGTGAACTTGTTTCGGTCAGTAGGGAAGTGCCGGTTAAGTAAACTTGGTATTCCGGGGCGAGTTTAACGACTTTCAACACAGCTAGCAGTGCTGCTCTTGGATGCTACTCTGCTGCGTTAATCTCGATTTCCAACTTTCCAGCAGATGCCTGTTCAGCAAATTTAGCGATCCTCGTTTCCGCTGGAAGTTCGACGCTGTATTTACCAGGCTTAATACCAGCCCCTATTTGAATGGGTACTTCGACTTCAGTTTGCCCCGGGGCCAGCTTGATTTCTTCTGGAAGTTGGATATCGGCGACTTTCGAAGGCCGAATCGTAAATGCACCATTAAACGGTTTCAGTCGGTTTGCAAGAATGCGCACTTTGGCTGTTTGTCCTGGATTTAGTTTCAATTGAGACGGTTCGACCGTTGGCTGAAACGCCACGCGAGTATCCAGGTAGAACACCCGTGTCAGGTTCACTGTTCGTGCACCGTCTTTGGCGGTTGCGGTGACGGTCACGCGATGCCTGGTGGTTGCCGTGTCGACAACAGAAGTTAGTTTGGCCATCACCGTGCCCTGCCCTGTTGTTGCATCAGGTATCGTGGAAATGATCTTTGGTTGTCGCAGCCTGTCGTACTCCAGTTGGCCTCCACGGGCAACCAATTGAATTGGTTCAAAATACGACTTGGACCGCCGCGTTTTGATTGGAAAGTGAGTGAACACATAACGCGGTAGGAGGACTTCACTCTCCGGAAGTTCAAAATCGAACGGCGCTGGTGGTGTTACGACAACCGCGATCCGATCGGTGAGTGTCGCAGGCAGACGGCGTTGGTCTTCGCGTAGCTCGAAAGGTTCTCCATGGGGACCGCGCCCTGTTGGCAATCGGTCAATCAGAGGTTGCGTGCGCGCACGTGTTTGAAAGGTCTTCTCTGCGGATTTCGCTGACGCGACGATCTGGAGGGTATAGACCCCTGTGGGAACCGTGGCATCGACATCGAGAATGCCATCGAGCAGATTGACGTCTGCTGGGATTGATGAGGTACTTAAGCGAATACCGTCGGGAGCACCGGCGAGGCTTAGTTCTAACGGTCCATTGTACTGTGTTCGCTTGAGCTTAAGTGGTAATGGTTGCCATGTTCCTTGAGGAACTGCGATTCGGCCAACTTCACTTTCCAACTCAACATGTGGTCGTACCGCGTTTACTTCAACGCGATAGACAAACGCTGAGCCACCGTCTCGCAGCACATCACCAACCTGTAGCACGTAATTTCCGTCCGCGGGTGGTGTAAAAGTAAATGTGGCGTCTTCAAACCCAGAGTCATCGACCTGTTTGAGCGATTTGCCGTCGACGCCAAACAGACTCAATTCAAGATCCGCTGCGGATCCAATGTTCCGAGTTTGCGCGCAGAACTTCAGTTTTTGTCCTTTTTTCAACGTCAGCACAAAGTAGTCCCAGTCATTCTCCTTGCTGATGATGCCGTGCAAATTGCACGGCGCTGTGGCGGCGGTGGCTTGGGTTCGGTCGTCGTTCGGTTCGACTTCGATCACGTTGGGCAGTGTCGAGAATGAAAGCGGTAGCCACGCAGAGCCTTCATCCTGATTCCTGCGTAAATCGAAGAAAAAAGGAGCAGTTTGTTTCTTATAGGCCGTGAATGAGAAGGTGCGTGGAGTGTTTTCAACTTGTGGGAAATTGACCTGGGATTGTTCATTTGGGTGGACCGTCGAAGGGAACGCTACGCGTGCCACAGGGAAGCGACCGATGCGAAGCGAGTAAGTCCAGTGATGCGAACCGTGATAACGCGAATCGTGCACCTTGACTACGTAAGTACCAGCTTCAGCGAATGTGTGCTCGAACCGGCAATCGAAAAACAGTCCGACGTCGTTGTCACGATCCGTGATGAACCGACCTTTGGAATCGAGAATGGAGATTACCGGATCGAATGCCTTGCCGAGCCTGCTTCCCACGATTTCAAACGAGACACGTTGGTCGCGATCTGCGTTAAAAGAAAAGCAATCCACGTCCGTTGCCGCGCAAGCAGCGCTTACAGCCACGGGAAGTTTGATGTGCTGGGCAGATGCGGGTTCACTATTGGTCAACTGCGGTTGCGAGAATTCGACTTCTTCAATTTGGGGCAGATCATCGATTGCAAACAGATGGACGTTGCTCAGGCCGTTTTGTGTTGCCAATCGTAAACCATAGAGTCCCAGGGGGGCGTCGTGTGGGACGAAAACGTCAAACACTGCCTGTTGACTAGAACTCGCTGTTGCTAATGTCAGCTTGAGTTGCGGACCGAGGGAAGTCCATAGTGAGGTTGCGCCGGCTAAATTGGAACCGGAAAGTACGACTCGAGAAATTCGCCCGCGCTGAAGAGCGGGTGGAAAGATCTTTTCGACAAACACCTGGCCAAAACTGTTTTGGCTTGCCGTGACTAACAGTAGCAATGCTAGAGCCTGATGAATCATCCTGGACATGTTGGGTTCCTTCTGACTTGCGAACCGCCATTCGGATCGATTTGCTTTCTTTTCCGCCCTTTATCTTACTGCCTGCGGGCAATGATTGGAACCTAAACGCGACGTGTGCGGAGCCCGGTACTAGGAGTTGTGTCCAACGGTTCTTGTCTGATTGTCGAGTCGCAGTTGGCACGTTAGCATCTGAGCACCATGGTACCAAAAGGTAGTTTGCGATAACGGTTGCGCGAAACCGGTTGCTTTGTGAAACGACACATGTTCCTTGGCGTGCTAGCTGTGTGATGTGTGTTGTGTTGAGCATTGGTTGTGATTTTATTTGAGGGGCCCTTATGTCCGGAAGTCTTACGGTATTAGGTGGGGGTAATACGGCTTTTGCGGTTGCCGCCAATCTCACACTGGCAGGCGCCGATGTGACGCTTTGTGAGTTGCCAGAATTCAAGCAGATGGTTGCTCCCGTTCAAGAGGATCGCAAGATCATATTAGAAGGGGTCGCACGCCAAGGTGTGGCAGAGATCAAGCACGTTACCACCGACGTTGCTGCCGCACTGCGTGAGAACGAATTGAACCTGTTGATTGTGCCCTCTTATGCGCATCGCGCGTTTGCGGAAGCCTGTGCTGGCCATCTCGGATCGGGGCAAATCCTGGTACTGATGCCCGGCAACATGGGGAGTTTGCAAATGGCCCGGATCTTTCGGGAACGAGGTGGTGCGGACGGCTTGATACTCGCTGAAACAGATACGGCCCCCTATGTCTGTCGGAAAACTTCCGCCGCTACCGCCACGATATGGGGGGTCGTCAATGGAATGGGACTGGGAGCCCTACCCGGTGCGCAGGGCTTGCGAGTGCAAGCGGCGCTGGCCCCGTGGTTTCCAGGTGTGCAGCTATATCCACATGTAGTCGCTTGTGGGCTGGCGGCAATGAATCCCGTTGTCCATCCCGCAGGTGTACTGATGAATGCGGGGCGCATTGAGTACGCACGCGGAGAGTTTTTCTTTTATGAAGAAGGTGTGATGCCAGGTGTGTGCCGTGTTATTCAGGCTGTCGATCAAGAACGGCTGGCGATTGGTCGTCTGCTTGGGGTTGAATTAGAGCCTGTTGCGGAAGCATTTCACGCAGCGGGTTTTGGGCCTCGTGGTGATTTATGGTCGACTATCAATGGCAGCCGTATGCTTACGCAACTACGTGCGCCGGGCAAACTAGATAGTCGCTGGCTGACTGAGGATGTACCGTATGGGTTGGCAAGTTGGTCGCTGCTGGGTGAGCAACTTGGTAGTCCGTGTCCAACAATGAGGTCGTTAGTTGATCTGACCTCGATTATGCTCGCGAATGACCTCTGGGCCCAAACGCGTACACTGGAGGATCTGGGGATTGCCGGAATGGACGCGACGTCGTTGCTGAAACGAACCGCTTGAACCGACCGTTTGCTATTTGTCGACCACCGTGACCTGCCCCCCGTGATGACACCAACCTCTAAGTTAGAGTTTCTGTAGATTCCATCAATGGTTTGTTGAGCGTAGCGAAACAAGCCATTGATGGCTGCATCGCTTCCGGGGCCGGCGATCGGTAACCCAGAGAGTTGTGCGGACGAACCGTGTTGTGCTCACGACGCCAACGTTCGATCAGCACCTTGGCCTCCAGAAGCGTGTCGAAGATCTCTCGATCGAGCAGTTCGTCTCGTAGTTTGCCGTTGAACGATTCGATGTAGCCGTTCTCCCAAGGGCTGCCCGGTGCAATGAATAAGGTGCGGACGCCTACCCGTGACAGCCATTCTCGTACCGCATGTGCCGTGAACTCGGGACCATTATCGCTGCGAATGTAATCCGGTACACCACGCCTCACAAACAGATCACTCAAGCGTTCCAGTACACTCTCGCTGGCCAGCCGCCTTTCCACATCAATCGCCAGGCACTCACGGGTATGCTCATCGATCAGTGTGAGCATCCGAACCGAACGGCCATCATGTGTACGAGTTTGCACGAAGTCGTAACTCCAGACGTGATTCCTGTAGGCAGGCCTTAGCCGGACACAGGAACCGTCGTTCAGCCACAACCGTCTTCGTTTCGGCTGTTTCTGCGGCACTTTAAGCCCTTCTCGCCGCCACAGCCGTTCGATGCGTTTATGATTTACCTTCCAGCCCTCTCTGCGTAATAGTTCTGTGATACGACGATAACCATAGCGACCGTACTGGGTCGCCAGGCGTGTCACATCACAGATTAAACGGGGTTCGTCGTCCGGTACGTGAGGCCTGCGCCGCTGGGTACTTCTTGACTGGCCCAGCAAGCGACAGGCCCGACGCTCTGAAACCGTTGCCCGACCAATCGCATCGCGAACGTGTTCTACGGTCCGCCTGCGTTTGGCCGGGCTTAGAAGTTTCCCGAGGCGGCCTCTTTTAAGATTGCCTTGTCCAGTTCCGCTTCAGCAAGCAGTCGCTTCAGACGAGCGTTTTCTTTCTCGAGAACATTGAGCCGTTTGGCCTGATCCATACGGAGGCTGCCGTACTCCTTGCGCCAACTGTAATACGTTGGCTCCGTGACGCCACTCTTCCTGCAGACCTGGGCCACGGTAGCACCCCGCGCCAATTCCACTCCTGCCTCCCGTAGCATCGGAATGATCTGCTCTACGGTATATCGTGTTCGCTTCGTCCTCCCAAATCTTACGTCCGGTCGATCCCCAATTATTGGGATTCGACTGGACTCGTTATAGGGGGGCAGGTCAACCGGACTGGGCCGTGGAGAGGCGCTGCAGCAGAGTTGCCACGATGCAAGCGTCCCCGACTTTTGTCACTGTGAGACTCTTGCTAGCGACCTAGGTCCTACCGTACCTTGACTTGTGCTCGTGTCTCGCGAATGCCGCGGCTCAGGATGTCTCGTAGGAGTGGAGAAAAATCTTCAAATTTTGTCTCGTCAGGCGGGCCTGAGGCATACTGGTAAATTGCGTCGCGTGGCTTCATACCGAGGGAAAGCAGCGTCGAACTGACGGTTCCCCGATTTTGCCCACGAATGACCATACTCGGCCGACCAGGAGGTGATGGAGCACGGGCGAAGACTTTGCTGGCAACGGCTAAGAACTTGACTGGTGAATCAAGAGTTTGCAGGCTAAGTAGTCGGTGTGCCATTTGAACGCGCTGGTCGCGTGGGTTATCAACATCGCTATTACTAATAATGCTCAGGCCTTCTTCCAGCGGTGCTGCTTCTAGCTCGTCACCAGCATGAATCACCCAGCCGCTTTCACTATCGGCGATCACGAAATTCGCACCGGCGTAATTACCGGTATGCAATTCCTCCATCGCTAAATCTACCGCTAGGCGAGCCGACCCCGAACGGAGGAGGTCACGACAGAGCAAGCCGCGGGAACGTGGCGAAGAAGAAACAAACAGCTTGGGCCGATTGCAGACACCGACGAACATGCCGTGCTGGTTAACGCCCAGCCAAGTGCCCCCAGCTACTTGATCGGTGCAGGCCAGCACCCGTGGCTTGCCGGATTGGATGGAGGGAGCGCTGGTGGGACGGTCGTAATGTTCCTCGCGATTGCACGCCACCAAAATGGGGGATTCGGGAACAAGTTGATATTGGATTGCCAGGAGGCACATATGCGTTTTCGGGGTTGCTAGTATCAGTTGCCGAACCGAAGCAGCTGCCAAGCAGCTGCTTAACAAGGGACTCAATTTATTCTGTTTCAGAGTGCTCCAACACCCCTCTATAGAGCCGTGTAAAGTGATTACGGTTAGATACGACCTTGAGCATGTTACCCGAAACCGATAGGCTGGCACCCGAGAGCACCTAAGTTTTTTCCAGTTAACATATTGCGTCATCAAAACAGTGGTAAAGGAGTCTCTTGTGAACGGTCTGAGTCCGGTCAGAATTGCGATCATCGGCGCCGGAGCGGTCAGCGATTATCACCATGTGCCAGGAATTCAGCTTGATCCCAGGGCTGAATTAGTGGCCGCCTGTGACGCAGACGATGATTTGCTTCGTCGGCGCCAGAATGAATGGCAGATCGATAATATAACCACTGACTATCAAAGCATTTGTGATGATCCTGGTGTCGACGCGGTGATTCTGGCAACACCCAATTTTACCCATCACCCAATGGCTTTGGCAGCTGCCCGAGCTGGCAAGCATGTGATGTGTGAAAAGCCGCTCGGGCTGAATGCCCCACAGGTCCGTGAGATGTACCACGCGGCGCGGGACGCTCAGATTACGCACATGACGGCTTTTACCTATCGTTTTGCTCCAGCGATGCGTTATCTTCGCCACCTTCTTAAGAGCGGAGATCTTGGTGATCCGCGCCATTTTCGCAGCCAGCGTTTTCTCGACCTGCCAGAGACCAGTTGGGCTTGGCGGCAATACAAGGATCGCGCAGGCGCTGGCGACTTGTTTGATATGACGATCCATCGGATTGACTTTGCGATCGACCTGCTCGGTCCGATTCATCGACTTTGTGGTGCAGTCGCCCGTTTTGCGGATCGCGATGTGACGGCGGATGGGAAACCTTGTCCGCCTTCGGATGTAGACGACTGGTCGAGTCTGATCGCCGAATTTGAGAATGGCTGTATGGGCGTTTGGGAGGGCACGACTCTAGCTAAAGGTTATCATCGCGGTGGTTTTGGCCATGAATGGGCGGAAATCAACGGCTCGGAGATGTCTGCGGTGTACCGTTTACACGAACCGAAT
>PAQH01000077.1 GCA_002709225.1 Planctomycetaceae bacterium | reverse complement strand
CCCGGCGGCTGCTGGCTTTTTCTTGTTGTTGTTGCGCGTCCCGGTGGCTGCTGGCTTTTTCTTGTTGTTGTTGTGTGTCCTGGTGGCTGCTGGCTTTTTCTTGTTGTTGTTGTGCGTCCCGGCGGCTGCTGGCTTTTTGTTGTTGTTGTTGTGCGTCCCGGCGGCTGCTGGCTTTTTCTTGTTGTTGTTGCGCGTCCTGGTGGCTGCTGGCTTTTTCTTCTTGTTGTTGTGCGTCCCGGCGGCTACTTGTTTTTTCTTCTTGTTGTTGTGCGCCCCGGCGGCTGCTGGCGCTGTTGCACGCTCGCGTTGTCGTATACGCTTTGCGCCGCGTTCTGCTGCCACGGATACGGCGCCGCAGGCAAGTATCACGACCTGAATTGCCACAAGTCGATTCCACCCCGATAACCTCGACATACCTGGCTCCGTGACGAGTGTAAACGTTCTTTCAGGGGCCTGTTTTGTTGCGGTGCCGTTTTGAGGGCTTTGGGCAGGCGACCGTTCGATGGAAGTCGAAATCTCTACTTCTTGCGCTGCCACTTATAGGGAAGTGAGGCGTGGACTGCCTACAGTCGTAATTGTAGGACTGTTTCTTGCGGAGGCATATGGGGTTTTCCATGCCGTGTTGTGCTTCTAACTGGATAATCTGGAACAAATGCATCTTTCCGTGTGGTGAATGATGTATGTTGTTTCGGTCTTCCACACAGTCGGACTAGCGCCGGCAATTAGTGGTCAGTCTTGATCAAGCTGGTGAATGTTGAATTCAGTGGATTTCTGGAACTCAGTGTTCTCGGTGTCTATATTGACGATCACTGATCCGCCGCAAACGCGAGTGGTTTGCAGGATATTTTGATGGCCATACACTATGTGTGGCTGAACAATTTCTGGAGCACAATATGAACTACGCGCTTCAACGTCGTCGTTTTCTGCAAGCTTCTACTGGATTAGTGGCAGGCATTCCCTGTTTCGCTACGAGTCGTGTGCACGGTGCCAATGAACGCCTGAACATTGGAGTGATTGGAGTGGGAGGCCGTGGCGCTGGTGATCTTGCTGGTGTCGCCAGTGAGAATATTGTCGCACTTTGTGACGTCAATCAGAACACACTAGCCGCGGCAGCCGCGAAGTTTCCAGGCGCCAAAAAGTACTCGGACTACCGAAAGTGCCTCGAACAAAAAGATCTTGATGCCGTGGTGATCGCTACCCCCGACCACCATCACGCACCCGCGACAACACGGGCGTTGAAACGAGGCTTGCACGTTTACTGTGAAAAACCCCTGACCCACACGGTACAGGAAGCTCGAGTCGTGGCGGAATTGTCTCGAAAAGCTGGTGTTGCAACTCAAATGGGAACCCAGAATCACGAGCATCCAGGCTATTTGCGGCTTGTTGAATTACTACAGAGCGGCGTCATTGGATCCGTTCATGAAGTGCATGTTATCACTGACCGACCAGGCAATTTTTGGAAGCAAGGCTTGGCGAAGCCAACAGACCAGCCAAAGGTACCGGCGCACTTGGAGTGGGATCTTTGGCTCGGGCCCGCGGCTCAACGCACTTACCACCCTGCTTACGTACCCTTCAAATGGCGAGGCTGGTGGGACTTTGGTTGCGGCGCAATTGGAGACATGGCCATTCACCTAATGGATCCCGCGTTCTGGGCACTAGAACTTGGTGGTCCAGTGAAGGTGACCTCTACGGGGCCTAAGCCACACCCGGAAAGTGGCCCGATTTCAATGGTTACCCGGTTTCAGTTTGGCCAGCGCGGCGAGTTGGCTCCCGTGAATGTGTACTGGTATGAAGGGGTTGCAAAACCGAAGGCCGACATTGCGCGTGAGCTGCCAATGAATGGTTCACTTTTCATTGGTACGGAGGGGCGGATTAGCATCCAACACGGTGGTTTTCCGGTCCTGCTACCCAAGGAAAAGTTTGCTGATTTCAAGCCTCCCGCACCCTACCTGCCGGAATCTCCCGGCCACCATCGGCAGTGGATTGAGGCCTGCAAGACGGGTAGCAGTACCGGCAGCAATTTTCAGTATGCTGGTCCATTCACCGAGGTTGTTCTCCTGGGAAATGTTGCGTATCGAGTCGGTGAGACTATTGTCTATGATCCCGACAAGATGTCGGTGACGAACATTGCCCGCGCCAATACATTGCTCACTAAATCCTATCGTAGCGGGTGGGCTTTGTAGAAACCCATAGCCGGTGCAGTAATGAATCGTAATTGGGGTGGGTGCCACCGGGCAGCGAATGGAACTCGGTGATCACGCGCTGTAGCTAGGCACTCGCTTTGTGGTGTTTCTTGGGCGCGGCAATCGGATTGAGAAGGTGCGGCTAGGGTGGAGTCATCCCGCCGTCATTGCGCTCCTTCGTTTGCGTCATTTCAAACAAGTGTGTTGCCTGTGCCCCGAGGAATCCTTCAAAGCGGCCTGGTCTTCCAGATTGTTGGTCTGTCACGCTGCCACGTTCTGCCAGTTCAAAATAGGCGTAGGGCCAATCGATTTCGATGCTCTGGCCCTTGTCACGAACAGGCACCTTCACAATGGAAGATTCTGTGGAAGTCTGACGCAACTTGGATCCGACGGCGCCTTCAATCGTTGGTTTCATCGGAACCCCTGCTTTCCGCAAGGCGTTTGCCGTGCGATCGATATCCGCCAGCGCTTGTGTGGTGTGCGCATTAATTAATGCAGTGAAGTGATTCACGGAGAATCCGTGCACACTGACCCAAGCGGCGTATTGACTGGCCTGGCTCAGTCGCTCGAGATGGAGGCGGTCTGGTGCAGGCCAGGGAACCTGTTGAAAGAATTTCAATACGCGTATTAATAACATCTTGCGCACTTCTATCCCGAGCGTTTCGAGGCAATCTAGTTCACGCAGGTGCTGATCCTCGATGGTAAGTTCGGCTTCGCTAACAAGTTGGCGGATGATGATGGCGACTGCGGGATCGAGTTCCCATGCTCTTAGTTCTGAAACAAACAATTTGGGTAACCCTGGATTTGTATGTTGCAGGTGCACTGCACTGAGATGTTTGTCGGCGAAAGAGTAGTTTCCGGCAACAGAGTATCCGAGCGTTTCAAAAATCCGTGTCAGGAATACCATGCCAATACAAGGTTGCTGGCATGCAAAACATCGAAACGCGATGTGGTCATTCCAAAACGTATCGCCTGATTCGGCGATGAGTTGCTCGTATTGTCTTGCGTATGGCACTCGTTGGCTGTACGTGTCCCATAACCGGTCGAAGAGATCGACGAGAAATTGTTCCCTGATGCTAGGTACTTGCACGTGTCGATGAGGTCCGGAATCCGAGCGTGTAGCGTTCATGTGCCAGTGGTATTTGAGTGTGTTCCGGGTTTAGTGCGCAGGCTTCTTCAAGATGCGGAGACGCTGGCGGCGTAGTCAGTTCGTGGAGAATGGTCTGCGTGATGACGCGGCGGTAGCTCTCTTTGATTGTCTCCCGTGAGTGAATCGACGCCCTCTCACTTTACTCACGAGTGACCCGTGCTTCGTATTGGATCATTGCGCTTAACGCGTGCTGGACGTAGTCGATGCGAATCTCGCCAGCGCGGCGTTTTAGTTCAGCGTCATCAACCTCATCGCCAGTCGGGATAAAGGAAATTGCGCAGGGAATGCCACCCTGAAAAGGTCCTTCTTGTACTTGGCAACGAAGTAGAAACTGAATGCCGTAAGCAACGACTTCGTCGAGTTGTTTCTCGAGCCGATAATCGTTGGCGTCGAGGATGCTCAGCGCCGCTAGGAGTCCTTCCAGACGAATTGATGTTGGGGTGGTACGACCATCCTCAACAAAGCAGCCGCGAAGCTGTGGGTTTGACAGGAACGGGCGCTGATCTTCGGCCATTCGTTTGCATGTGCGCCGAACGTGCCGCATGAGGCTGGCACGCGATTCAAGGGAATGGTCGCGCTCGAGTAGTGGTTTGAGTTGCGTCGCCGCCAATAACATCCAATGGTCTGGACGAACGGATGGACTCTGCTCTTGACTGCTTGCCAGAAACATCATTGCAGCAGAAGCGGCCTTTAGCCAACGGTCGTCCGCATCCATTCGATAGAGGTTGAGCAAACCCAGGGCTGCTTCTCCGGGATAATACAGCGAGTGCCATGTCGCGTCGCGGCCGGTGCTGCGAAAATATTTTGAATAGAAGCTGCCGTCAGGACGTTGCATCGAACGGATGAAAGATGCCAGTCCGCGGAGGTCTTCTAGCTTCGAGAATCCAGGTTGGAGTTGTTCCAGCCTGACGAATGCAACTAAACCCAATCCAGCTCCGCCAAGCTTGGCCTGGGCCGGTTGGCCGGAGTGGTTCATTTCGGGAAGAGACCAAATCGCGAAAAGTTCAGGATGTTTTTCGAGCGGTGCCAGCGTTTCTTTCTGGAGGAAGTTGGCTGCTCTGATAAGCACCTCGCGTGTGCGCGGATCAGGCGAACGGTCGTGAGACATTTGTAAGGCGTAAAGTGTACCGGCGTGTCTGAGGATGTTGTATTCCGGTTTGAGTTCTTGTGTCGCGTCCTGGTGTACGCAGTACGTGAACTGTCCGCTCGGTTTGCACGCCTGGTTGAGGTAGGACGTTGCCAGTCGTATTGCCCTTGCGAGTTTTTGAGGGTCGACTCGGGAAGTCGACCAATCGATCTTAGTTGAGTTGTCGCGTTGCAGTAGACGGAGCGGTTGGGTCTTGGCGGGGCCTCGCGATTGGAAAGCTGGTTGGTGTGGAGCCGTTAGATCGTTAGAAGAGCTCTCAGGCTGACGCGCACAGCCGAGGTGGATTGACATGGCGATGGGTAGCAGGAAGTTGGTAATTATGCGGCGAGACATGGCATCCGAAGGGCGAGTAGACAGGCTGGAAACAGTCGACAAGTTGGGGCATGCGGTTCGAGCCAGCGCCAATGAATTTCATTCTAAGTGATCGGCATCTGTATGGTTCGCATTGACTCTGGTACGCGATTCAAGCAGCCTGATTGCGATTTACCATTTCCTCGACGTTGTCAGTTCGTGAAATTACTACGACTCCACTCTCACTTATCGTGAAGCCACTGAGACGATCACGGTCGGCGTCCAATCCGATTTCCACACCCGCGGGGATATGCACACCTTTGTCGATGATGGCATTGCGCACGGATGCCCTGCGTCCAATGTCGACGCCTTCGAAGAGGATCGAGTCTTCGACTGTAGCGAAACTATTGACCCGTACCCGCGGACTGAGGATGCTGCGGATCACGGTGCTTCCGGATACAACGGTTCCGTGACAGACAATGCTGTCGATGGCCATTCCACATCGATTTACTTCTCCACGACTGCCAAATACAAACTTGGGAGGCGGCAGGATTGGTTGGTGGGTGCGGATGGGCCAGCGGTCGTCGTACATGTTCAAGAGTGGATCGATAGCGATGAGATCCATATTGGCCTCGTAATAGGCGTCGAGAGTACCGACGTCTCGCCAATACGCGTCCTGCTTCCGATTTTCGTCCTGAAATGGAAAAGCAAAGACTCGGCGCGACTGGATAATGGACGGGATGATGTCACGGCCAAAATCATGACTACTCGTACGTTCAGTAGCGTCACGACAGAGTTGTTCAAACAGAAAGCGAGCCGAGAAAACATAGATTCCCATGGATGCCAACGCGTGATCGCTGTCACCTGGAATCAGTTTGGGTATGTCAGGCTTCTCCTCGAAGTTCATGATGCGTTGGTTGCTATCTACCTGGATTACACCGAATTGGCGAGCTGCTTGTTGCTTTACTTGCAAAGCTCCAATCGTCAAATCTGCTTTGTTGGCACGGTGGTACTCAACCATGCGTTGGTAATTCATTTTGTAGATGTGATCACCAGAGAGCACGATCACGTAATCCGGCTGCTCTTTTTCGAGCGTGTAGATATTCTGATAAACTGCGTCGGCAGTTCCCTGATACCAGTGTTCATCGATTCGTTGTTGAGGCGGTACGACGTCAATAAATTCGCCTAGGTCACGCGAGGTATAGGATTGCCATCCGTGATTAATATGGCGATCCAGACTCATTGCCTTGTATTGCGTTAGCACGAGCATCTTGCGGATGCCACTGTTAATGCAGTTGGATAGCGTAAAGTCAATGATTCGGTAGGTCCCACCAAATGGGACGGCCGGTTTGGCCCGATCACGAGTAAGCGGCTCTAGCCGTGTACCTCTACCACCCGCCAAGATTACCGCTGCAGTCTTTTGCATGGGAATGCTCCGTCACTCACCACCACTACCGGCTGTGTTTTCCAACCAACCATTCCAGTCTTCTCGAATAAGTTATCTTAGCAACTAACCATGTTTTTGTCAGTTGTCCTGGTGTCGCCAAAACTTGTGTAGTGTGAGCGTAAATAAACAGTCGGTGTTGTTGGACTTACCCCGTCGAGTCGATTCGTGTAGACAACTCACGCAAGGGTTTCATTTAGGCGAGATTGAATACGCGGCATCCCATTTCTGCGAGGGGTTAATCGTTCGGAACGGTCGGTGATCCGTTCGCTGTTGCTGGGGCAAGGGATCAAAGCGATAGTATACGGGGGGCCGTTTTTCTCTACGGATACTGAGGCCGTGCTACTAACGCCAGATTGGTCAGAATGATGTTTGAAAAGCTGCGCTACCGCGTTCTCTCCTGCTCGCTTTTGCTTGCAAGTGTCACGAACTCGGCTGCGGATGACTTCGATGCGGCGAGTTCGGTATTTTTTGAGAAGCGTGTGCGCCCAGTATTAATCCGACATTGTTATGAATGCCATGGTGATGGCAGCGCCGAAAGCGATTTGCGCGTCGATTCACGTTCAGGACTACTGAGGGGCGGCAAGCGTGGCGCGGCCATTGTTGTCGGTGCATCGAAACAGAGTCTGATGATCCTGGCGATCAATCATGCCGATCAACTACACATGCCCCCCAAGTCGAAGATCCCCACTGCCGAAATTCGTGATCTAACTGCCTGGGTGGATGCCGGGGCACCTTGGCCGAATACTCCGGATATCCGTGTTGAAGCGCTTCCGAACGCTGGGAAGGGGCAGGGATTAACCGAGGAACAACGCCAGTTCTGGTCATTTCAAACTCCACGTGCGTTTGCTTTACCGCCTTTACAGGAGCAGTGGGACGTGCGTTCTCCAGTAGATGTGTTCGTCCAGCACGCGTTGAGAACAAGTCAATTAAGGCCCGCCCCACGCGCCACGAAACGTGTGTTGTTGCGAAGGGCTAGCTTTGATCTGATGGGCTTGCCTCCTACTATCGAAGAGATTGAGAACTTCATGGAAGATGTTTCGCCCGACGCTTTTCCTAGAGTACTCGACCGCCTATTGGCGTCTCCGCGATATGGTGAACGCTGGGGGCGTCACTGGCTCGATGTTGCCCGGTATGCCGACTCCAATGGATTGGATGAAAATCTGGCGTATGGCAACGCTTTTCGATATCGCGATTATGTGATTGCCGCGTTCAATCGCGACAAGCCCTATGACCGCTTTGTTATTGAACAATTGGCTGGAGATCGATTAGCTGAGGCCGAGCCAGGAGTCACCGAAGAACGCATCACAGCGACCGGTTTCTTGTCTCTAGGTGCCAAAATGCTCGCCGAAGATGATCCCGTCAAGATGCAGATGGACATTGTTGATGAACAGCTGGACACTGTGGGAAGAGCTTTTATGGGGCTCACTTTAGGGTGCGCGCGTTGTCATGACCATAAATTCGATCCGATTTCGACGGCGGAGTACTACTCACTCGCGGGGATCTTCAAAAGTACTTCCACCATGGAGAATTTCAAAGTTGTGGCGCGGTGGAGGGAAGTACCGCTGGCCCGACCAAGTGTGGTTGCTGAGCGGGAAGCACACGATGCTCGAATCGATACCCAACAACAGAAAATTCTCCAGCAACAATTGCGGGTTCGTAATGCGACGTTGAAGCGGGCGCGACTTCATGTAGGTGATTACTTGCTGGCCGCGGCGCGATTTCAGAAATCCGCTCGACAACTAGCTCAGGCAAGAGTCTATGGTGACGCGGTTGATGCCATCCTTAAATTGCGAGGCAAGCGAGTCGAAGCAGAGAGTTTCACTCGTGGAAATGTTCAAAAAGACTTTGCTACATACGGCGCAGGGATTGGCGTATTGGTTAATCAAGGACAACTACCGAACTTTGTTGAATACGACGTCAATCTGGAACACGCTGGTAACTATCAACTGGAGATACGTTATGCCGCCGCCGCTGCGCGCCCATGTTTACTAATGGTTAACGGAGAAACGGTGAAATTAGATGCCGCTGGGAAGGTTACCGGATCCTGGAATCCCGACGGTCAACGCTGGTCGGTTGAGGGGTTTTTCAGCATGCAATCCGGAAAGAATGTCGTGCGCATCGAGCATCCTCGTTTTTTTCCACACATTGACAAGTTTAACCTCATCCCCATAACAACACCGTCGCCTGACGAGGGAATACTGCGCCCGCTGACGGAGGATTATCATCCGAGGGCACAATTGATTAAACGTTGGGTAGATTATCTCGGCGATGCTGGACGGCAATCGGATGCGTTGTTTGCGCCCTGGCACGCGTGGTTGTCAGGCAACACACTTGCGGACCTGCAGGATGAATCAGCCCGTTTTCGCGATGCGTTAATCGCTGACACGACGGTAGGGTCTCTGCGCGAATTAGCACAGCACTACCAGGATGCTTTCAGCCGAGTGCGCCAGGATCGTTCTTTCAAATCGTCTAGTGGGTCCAGGGAAAAACCCGGTGGCACGGCGTTTGCGCGGGCGATTCAGCACGTTCTGTTTGACGAAACCGGTCCGTTTGGAAAGTACGAAGTAGAAGAGGCAGACTATACTCCGATTGAGGATGTAAAACGCAAACAGCTGCTTGCAGAAAAACAGAAACTGGAAAAGACGCGTCCACAATTTCCCTACGTAATGGCGGTATCCGATGGGAAGGTCGAGGATTTACGCATCCATATTCGCGGAAGCCATGTCACTTTGGGAAGCCGTGTTCCGCGGCAGTTTCCCCGGGTCTTGTCGACAGGTAATGAGTCGCGGATCGAAGGAAACCGCAGCGGGCGTCTGGCATTGGCACACTGGTTGACGTCACAGAGTCACCCTTTGACGGCGCGCGTCATGGTGAATCGTATTTGGCAAGGCCATTTTGGTAAGGGCCTGGTGCGTTCTCCGGATAATTTCGGCAGACTTGGAGAAAGGCCCGTACATCCGCATTTACTAGATTTTCTGGCGGTTCGCTTCATGGCGAAAGGCTGGTCGCTCAAAGCCATGCACCGGTTGTTGATGACATCGGCTACTTGGCAAATGAGCACTGAATTTGATTCGAGAGCGGCCGCGATCGATCCAGAGAACAGGTTGTGGTGGAGAATGGATCGCAGGAGACTGGAAGCGGAGTTGATTCGTGACAGCATCTTGATAATGGGGGATTCACTGGATCTCAGGATGGGGGGGACATTGCTGCCAACGGTAAACCGGCAATATGTGACCAGCACTGCAAATGTAGATCCTGTAACGTACACTTCGCTCAGGCGATCGGTTTACTTACCAGTGGTAAGAAGTGCACTGTACGACTTGTTTCAAGCATTTGATTTTGCTGACCCGAGTTACCTGAGTGGACAGCGACAAACCACCACGGTTGCTCCGCAGGCACTTTTCTTGATGAATAGTCAATTAGTTGCAGAGCAGATGCGGCTGATGGCGCAGCGACTCATGGCGAACATTAAGGATGGGCCCCAAAGAGTCGATGCTTTGTTTGAGATCGCTTGGGGACGATTACCAAGTTCTCAGGAACGGGACGAGTCGTTGGATTACCTTCGCCGTTATGTAGACGCAGTAGATGATCAGGGAATTGGCGGAACGACTTCGCGACTGCAAGCCTGGCGGAGCCTCTGCCGAGCTGTTGTTTCAGCCAACGAATTCATTTATGTCGAATAACCTAGGGGTTGCATTGCGGACCATTTGCGCTCATAGGCTTGTCGCTATGTTGAGGTAGCTTCTGATGAGAAATGGTTGTTGCCGTCGAGAACCAGTGTTTTCACGCCGTCAAATGCTCCAGGTGAGCAGTGCTGGGTTTGGTACGCTTGCCTTGGCAGATCTGGTCGGGCGTGAAACTCGCGGTGCGGCGAATCCTTTACAGGAACGCATGGCTCATTTTGCGAGTCGGGCCAAGCGAGTTATTTTCTTGTTTATGCACGGTGGACCATCTCAGGTTGATACGTTTGATTACAAACCACTCTTGGAGCGTGATCATGGAAAACCCTTGCCGTTCTCAAAGCCGAGGGTGTTTTCATCTGCCACAGGAACTCTCCTCAAATCGCCGTGGAAGTTTCGGCAGTACGGTGCTTCCGGGACTTGGGTGAGCGATTTGTTTCCCAACGTTGCGCAACATGTCGATGATTTGTGTGTCATTAATTCAATGCATGGTTCCAATTCACGCCACGGGGGGGCGCTGTTGGAGTTGCACACGGGTAGTGATACATTTGTTCGCCCTAGCATGGGTTCTTGGATTCTCTATGGCCTGGGAACCGAGAACCAGGATCTACCGGGTTACATTACGATTTGTCCGACGCTTACCCATGGTGGCGTGAACGCTTACAACGCGGCTTTCTTGCCCGCTGTCTATCAAGGCACACCGCTTGGTAATGCCAGTATTTCGGCTGACCGAGTTCAGATCCCATTTATTGAGAACGCGGAGTCAACACCACGTGATCTGCAACGCTTAGAACTTGACCTGGTGCGGGCCATGAATCAGCGCCGATTACGGGAAACCGGTCCAGACAAATCACTCGAAGCCCGTATCAGTTCATTCGAATTGGCGTTTCGAATGCAGTCGGCGGCGCCGCAGCTTCAAGATATTAGCAGTGAGAGTGAAGCGACGCTCAAGTTGTATGGGGTTGATAGTGAGAGGACACGTAATTTTGGGCGTCAGTGTCTCATGGCTCGGCGTTTTGTCGAACAAGGAGTCCGATTTATCCAATGCACACATAGCTACAAATGGGATCAACATGGTGGCCTAAGGGCGGGACATGAACAGAACGCCAGTGAAGTTGATAAGCCGATTGCGGGACTATTGACGGATCTCAAGCAACGCGGCTTGCTGGAAGAGACGCTGGTATTGTGGGGAGGAGAGTTTGGGAGGACCCCCGTCGCACAGGGAGACGACGGGCGCGATCATAACCCGCAAGGTTATACGATGTGGCTTGCGGGCGGAGGAGTTCGTGGCGGATTGACTTACGGGCAAACAGATGACTACGGGTATTTCGCGGCAGTCGACAAAGTCCATTTGCATGATCTGCATGCAACGATTTTGCATCTATTAGGGTTGGACCACACCAGACTGACCTACCGTTACGCAGGCCGTGATTTCCGTCTGACGGACGTTTATGGCGAAGTGGTTCACGATCTTTTTGCCTGATTTTTCCTTTGGAAGTTGGCGCCAACTGCCGGTGGCTTGGACAAGAATCGATGTAACCGCCAACGGACCAAGTGCCAGACATAGGTTAGCCTTCTTGGTGTTGGGGCTCCGGTGTCTCAATCAGAACACGCTCAACTCTTGTCCGGGTTGTTTTCAGGACGAGAATTCGTAGTCCGTCTACTTCAATGGACTCACCGACGTCCGGGATCGAACCGAGGTCGTGGAGAATCAGGCCGGCAATTGTGTCGTAATGATCTGATTCAGGAAGATTGAATCCGAATTCTTCGTTGAGCTCATCGACGTGTGCCTTGCCAGTGACTTCGAGCCCGCGATCTTCTCTGACCACGACTTCTGCCTCTTCTTCGCGATCATGCTCGTCGACGATTTCACCAACGATGGTTTCCAGTGCATCCTCAATCGTGACGACGCCCGCGATCGCCTGGTATTCGTCGACGACGACTGCCATATGATTTCGATGTCTTAAACACTCACGCAACAGGTCGTCGACTGGCTTGGTCCCGGGCACAAACCAGGTCGTTCGCAGCAGTTCTCCAACCGTGCGTCGCGTTTGTTCAGGTGGCTTCGAGAGTTCAGGAAGCAGATCCTTGACATATAAGATGCCTTCGATGTGGTCGAGCGTATCTCGGTAGACAGGGATTCGCGTGCGTCGTACACGAATCACAAATTCCAACACTTCATTCCACGGCAGGCTGATATCTAACGCGTCCATATCTGAACGTGGTGTCATGATATCTAACACGTCTGTATCGCCAAGTTCCATTACACCTTCGATCATCTCGCGGGCGTCCTCTTCGAGCAGACCTTCATGGGTCCCTGCTGTGACCATTGTTCGAATTTCATCTTCGAACGCTTCCTCTTCTTGGTCGGCAGTTAATGGTTGGTCTGCCAAACGCCGCAAAATAGCGTCAACAATGAAAACCCCGGATGTGAGCGGCAGCATCATGTAAGCCAGGATCTTCCAGAATCGCCAGGTGTGCCATAAGAATCGAGCGGACCAAAGGCGTGTCACGGCAATAGGAACCCAGGTAGTCGCTGCGGAGAGCAATAGGGTTGTGGACAGGATCAATAGAAACACATGATTCAAGGCTGGTGATCCAGAAGACACGCCGCTGAGCATGACGCAGGCCGCAGAAATGAGAAAACATGCCGTCGCTAACAATCGTAGCGATTGCGCGCCGAGCGCAACGGACTCACATCTGGTAATGATTTCGTGGAACAAGTCACGGCGTTGGTAGCGTCGGCAGATCAATTCGAGTCGGCGGCGCGAAAAGTCACGCAATACCCTGGCACCGGTTGCCGCGAACCCGGTGATCGAGAGAGCGATGACTGAAATCAATATGAGATTCACTTTGGCGCGTCACCTCTGCTCAGTTGTGGTTGTCCACGATGTGTTGGCTAGGAGTGGTCGATGATTTCAATCCGTTGAGTATCGAGCTCAAAGTGTCGCAGGTATTTTGTCTCGTATTGACGCATGGTGGCGCGATCTTCTTCATTCTGGTCATCAAGGCCAACGAGATGCAATGCTCCGTGAATAATGTAGAGCAATAATTCGTCACACAACGATCCGCCGTATTGAGCCGCGACTCGTGCGGCGGTTTCGGTACTAGCGATAACTTCACCATCAATTCGGTTGGGTTCTTCTTGATACACAAAACTTAGCACATCGGTGGAATAATCATGGTCCAGGTAACGGCGATTCAACTCGTGAATAGTGGCGTCGTCGACGATAGCCAGGCTGACACTACCTGCCCGAATTTCGAAATCAGCCATGATCAGGCGAGCTGCTTCCGCCAGCCGGTGATCAGGAGTTGTGTTTGGTTCGGCAGTTAACTCGACGGTGAGAGTTTCACACGCGGTTACATGCTCTTGCGGAGAGGTCTGATTATCCCGAGACATTATCGTGAATCGCGTGAGGGAAGCATTCCCAACAGTGAGAAGCGTGGATTGCAGATATCCCAACGTATTTATGTTACATGGAATCGCTGAAAGTCGCGAATAGACAAGCTGTTTTGGCATGGGGAGCCAGAGCATGGCAGAGTCGCCATGCAGGGCGCGGCTGAGAGTAGCTGATCGTATATTTTATCTTGTCTGCCGACGTTTCTTGTTCGTCTCTTGTGGGGCCTGACCTTCGTACGCCTCGACAATTTTTTGCACGAGGGGATGACGAACAATGTCCGATTTGTGGAGCTGAATCCGTGCGATGCCTGAGATATTCTGTAGACGCTGCAGCGCGTCCGTCAATCCACTGCGAGATGGCGCTGGTAAGTCGATCTGAGTCACATCTCCGGATACGACGATCTTGGAGTGCTCTCCCATTCGAGTTAGGAACATCTTCATCTGTGCAGTCGTTGAATTCTGCGCCTCATCCAGGATGATGAATGCGTTGTTGAGTGTTCTGCCTCGCATGTAAGCTAGCGGCAATACTTCAATCACTTGTTGTTCCATGAATTGACGTATCTGTTCGTGGTCAATCATCTCTCGTAAAGCATCGAGCAATGGACGTAGATAGGGGTTGATTTTCGATTGCATGTCGCCAGGCAAGAATCCCAGATTTTCACCCGCTTCGACTGCCGGTCGTACGAGAACAATCTTGCGTACTTTTTGTTGCTTGAGCGCTTCGACCGACAAGGCGACGGCCAAATATGTTTTTCCGGTACCTGCTGGTCCGACTGCGAAGGTCAGGTCGTTCCCGCGGATTGCCTGAACATAGCGGGCTTGTCCTGCAGTGCGGGGTTGAATTTGTCGAGCCGCTTCAATGACGTCGATGGGAGACTCGGCCAAGTGCTGTTTCTTGCCAGTAATTCTCGCCAGCAGATGTGAAACTTCCAGGGATGTGATGGTCTCTTGTCGCTCGACGCACTGCTTGAGTTGTTCGAGAACTTCGGTTGCTTGAACAACGGCGGGATCCTCTCCACGGACTCGGATTTCACCATTGCGATGCGTGATTGTTACACCAAGAGATCGGCGAATCATATGCAAGTGTTGATCACGAGTCCCAAACAATGGCAAGGCCAGATCAGGTTCGGAGAGCGAAATAGTAGATTCCGACATCAGGTGGTCCTGGTCGTTCTGCACGTCATTCAAAATAGGTTTTCCTAGCATCGCAACTAACTATAGCGGATTGTGCGGGTAGGGTCCGCTGTTTTAGCTCCCAGGGGAATATTGTCGCAACTGTAGCGAGAGTGCGCACCAGCTTAGGATAAGGACTTGCTTGCCATAGCCCTCTGGCCCCTAAAGTGGCACCGTGTTGAGGGTGTGCTGTGATGGCAGCTTGGGTTTGCTAGGATTGTAGTGCGGGTTCAGATGGGTGCGATCTTTACGGGAATTGTCATCATGAAAGTCGTATGTAAGACACCACGTAGGCAACGTTTTGGGATCTTGATACTGCTTGTTTGTTGTATGCTGATTTGTCAAGCGACCGCGCAGGATCCTCTGGTATTGGAGACCCGAAGCTCTCGGGTGACGGTCGCGCGTGCTGGCGGCGGCCTGATTGAATTCCGTTTACGTGATCATGAGTTGAACCCGCTCAATTGGCGAATTACTCCAGACTTGGAGCCGCCTGTTGCCGCAGGGAAGCCTTATTTGCAGGGACATTTCCTCTGTCTTGACCGTTGGGGACCTCCCACAGAAGCAGAGCAGAAGCAAGGGATGCCTTTTCACGGTGAAGCACCCCGGGTGATGTGGCAAGTGCAAGACAAGCCAGAGCAACGAGATGGTTCGGTGTTTGCCAGGATGGGTTGTCGACTTCCGCTGGCGGGGTTAAAGGTCCAGCGTGCGTTATCACTTGGTGGCTCGGCTCTGCTAGTCAAAGAGCACGTAACAAATATCAATCCGCGTGGTCGAATATACAATTGGGTTCAGCATCCATCGATCGCTCCACCATTCCTGGAAAACGAGACATTGGTGGATTCCAATGCACAGCGCGGGTTTTCGCAGGAGAGCCCTGTTCCAACCGGCCAACAGGAAGCATCTGAGTGGCCGGCGGTACAGATCAAGAGCCAGCAGGTCAACTTGCGTCGATTCGTCGATGATGGAGAGGATGGACACGACGTTAGTTCTTTTGTTTTTTCCGACACCGCGATGCTTGGCTGGGTTACCGCATCGAACCAGAAAGCTGGATTGCTGATTGGATATGTGTGGAAGACGGATGACTACCCCTGGCTGAATATTTGGCGTTATCGACATGACGGTAAGGTTGCCGCACGAGGTCTCGAGTTTGGAACGACGGGATACCATCAACCGTTTCCAGCCTTGGTGCGCGAGCAGAGTATCCTGGGGCGATCGTTGTTTGAATATATTGATACGGGAGAGACGATTACAAAATCGTATGTTGTATTCATGACGAAGCTGCCCGCAGATTTTCTCGGGGTTGCGCGCCTGCAGTATCAGGACCAGGCAATACGGATTCTGGAGCGTGGGAACAATGATCCACGTCATCTTGTCGTTGCGGTCAAGTATTGGTTGGACTGAAGGAGCGGCGTTGTTGCTGTCGCATTGGTGCCCCACGCGTCGGAGCGATCTTGGAGTTGGTTGATACCAGCCTGGCCTCAAAACCTCAGGGCCACCGGTGCGTTACTGGAGGCGGGCGGAAACTAGCGGTTGCTGCCATCGGTAACTCCTACGAATAGGTCTGGCCAGGGATAGTACGAGCTTCTTACTCGCGGGGCCGGCTGATCCGAGGGGTTGGCGCGAGCAGTCTGCGTTGGTGCAGCAAGACAAGGTGATCTTCACGCGTTGAGGATGAGTTACCTCCGAATTCCTCTGCTGTGGTCAGACACATGGCCGGGCGTCTTTCAGTTTCCCTCAACCTACGTGTCGATAAACGGTGTCTGGACTTCTGGAGACATGACCCTGTGCACGCGCGGATTTCAAACTTACTGATTGCACCGATTGCGCTGGGGGAGATTATTGGCTTGCCGGGTTGGCCCTGTTGCGTGCATTACGCCGATTAAAGGTGTCGGTCCAGAAGACGACGCATCGCCAAAGTTAGATTGGACAAGCTCCGAAAATACATTTGGGCGGAAACACATACCATCGTCGTCTCGATTTCAATGCAATGTCATCATGATCTCATTGGACCGCAGGAAGTTTGTTGGCGCGTTGCTGGCTGGTGAGGCTTCGTTGCGTTTTGCTCGTGGCGGTACGTCTCGTCTCAAGCACGTCGAAAGCCGATCGATCGTGTTGGCAGATGGTCGGAGGCTCGGGTTTGCCGAGTATGGGGATCCAGCTGGTACACCGATTCTTTATTTCCACGGTCTACCTGCATCGCGTCTGGAAGCTCGGTTCACAGCTGAACAGGCACAAAGTGAAAAGTGTCGGCTGATTTCCGTTGATCGTCCTGGAATTGGTCTTTCTGATCCTCTGCGAGGCAGAAATATCGAGGACTGGCCGTCAGATGTGCTGCAACTATTGGATCATTTGAAACTTGGTCGGTTCGCGATGATTGGGTTTTCTTCCGGCGCACCGTACGCGCTGGCTTGTGCGGCACAGTTTTCCGAATTCTCCAAGCGTTCTACGCTGGGAGCCAATCGACCTATTTGCACGATGATCATCAGTGGTGTTGGGCCGGTGGGGTTAGTGGAAAGTACCGCTGATCGTTACTGGCAGATGATCAAGCGTCGTCCGCAGCTCGCGGAAAAATTATTGCAAGCGGGGGCTCTACTGGCGTCGAGAAATCCACGGATTGTCATGGAGCGGATCAATAGAGGTATGGCTCAGACGAGAGATCTGTTAGCTCTGGAACCTCGATTTGAACAGATGGCGATTGACGCCTTTCTAGAGGGCACGCGACAAGGGGCACGTGGGATTGTGGACGACGCCAAGACACTGACGCAGCCGTGGCGACTGCGGCTGGCCCGTTGTCGGGGTGAAGTCTATTTTTGGTACGGTGTCGATGACCGGATAACACCGCCCGTCATTGGCGAATACCTGTCCGAGCAAATTCCCCAGGCGACGTTGTATTTGTTGCCTGGGGAATGCCACTATTCCATGCCATTGGGCGTGAATGTGGCAAACGTGCTCGGGGCCTGTCGCTCATGCGTTTGCGATACGTAGTCCAGCTCGCATAAGCGGCGCTTTTCAGTCGCCGGTCCTGGAGCTTGGGATGTCCGTTACCACGTGTGATCCGTGATCGCCCGGGTCGCGCTATGTTCTGGGTATTCGGCACATTGTCCTGTAAGGCCATGGAAAATGAGTTTCTGAGCTCGCAACGCGGTTTCCACCTGATTCTTGCCTGTCATAGTCGTGGTTCTGGTCGCCGCATTTGTTGTTTTTTCCCCACCACGCCTGGTTGTGGTAGATTGCTGTCTGCCGCGCTCGCTTGATGTGATCGGTTCTGCTGCACGTCCAGTCAACGAAGTCGTAGGTCCATTGTCGACGCCATTCTCGGGGAAACTTGAAATGTACAGGTCTAGCGTCTGGTTGGGTTTGATTGCGACTCTGGTAGTGGGATCGTTCGCTTGGGAGAACACGGTTTTGTCTCACGATGTTTCGCTCCACAAGCATCGCCAGACGCGTCGTTTGGCACGCGCCAAGGCACGTGCATTGACAGCGGCGGGGAAGGGCAGATTGTCGTCTCAGACGGAGAAGCAAGAGAAGTGCCAGTTGACGATCGAACTGATCGATAGCCAGACTCAGGAGCCATTGTTTGGCCTTGTCCGACTTTCTAACTCGGCCACCGGCGACCATCTTGCGCTGACCGATGCAATAGACCGGGATATGAACTGGTACGTTGCTGATCCATCTGTGCCATTGGTGATGCCGGCGGTATCACTTCAGATCGAAGCGTTGCACGGAATCGAATACGCACGTGCCGTTC
Source organism: Planctomycetaceae bacterium (assembly GCA_002709225.1). Taxonomy (GTDB): domain Bacteria; phylum Planctomycetota; class Planctomycetia; order Pirellulales; family Pirellulaceae; genus UBA9264. The sequence goes on along the minus strand of PAQH01000077.1, from coordinate 26,461 downwards.
GGTCGATGGACCTTCGTGGAGTTAGTAAGGCGAAGGTGTCGATTCCACTAAAACGCATTTACGATCCGCGGGCTGATAATTGGCGAAGTGGAAATACTCACTTGCACTTGATGAAAATGACGCATGCCGAAGCGGTACGCTACCTACGGACCGTGCCTCGCGCGGACGGTTTGGATTTGGTGTTCGTTTCTCACTTACGACGACTTCCTGACGAACGACATTACATTACCAATGAAATTGTTGAAAACAGTTTTCAAGGAGGTGCCCTGAAACGGTTGTCTCAAGGTCCAACGCGGTTTGGTAACGGGCAGGAGCATCGCCACAACTTTGGTGCGTATGGCGAAGGTTACGGACATGTCATGCTCTTGGATTTGCGAAAGTTGATACGCCCGGTGAGTATTGGTCCGGGGATCATGAATGGTGAAGGTAGCGATGGTATTCCGTTGCAACGTGGTATTCGTTTGGCTCGCAAGGATGGGGCGACGGCGATTTGGTGTCACAACACATATGGATTTGAGGACGTAGCGAATTGGGTCTCAGGCGAATTGCATGCACAGAATATCTTTGATGGAAGCCCACAGGGTAGCTACCAGGACTCTTTCTATCGCTACCTCAATTTGGGGATGAAGGTTCCCTTTTCTACGGGTACGGACTGGTTCCTTTACGATTTTTCTCGCGTATACGTTCCCCTGACTGGGGAACTCACTGCGGAATCATGGCTCAGTAAATTACGTGCGGGGAAAAGTTACATAACGAACGGTACTTTTCTTGAGTTTGAAGTGGATGGCAAGTCGTTAGGCGACACCATCGCACTTTCTGGACCACGGACGTTGGAAGTTCAAGGTCGAGCGGTGGGGCGAAATGATTTTCAAGGCCTCCAAGTAATTCACAACGGGCGGCAGATTCATCAGACCAAGACACGTTCACAGAAGGGGCATTTCTCAGCAGAATGTCGTTTCACATTGTCCGTCGAGGGATCGGGATGGTTGGCTTTGCGAATTCCTCTGGAGGCCGGCAAGAATGAGCTGGATAAACCGCTGTTTGCACACACGAGTCCTGTGTACTTGCAAGTGGATGGAAAGCCTGTGTTCCGTCCCGAAGTCGCGCGTGATCTGATTCAGGAAATGAAAGACAATCTGAAGACGATTCGCTCCAAGGGGAAGTTTGACACGGCGGAAGAAATGAATGCGGTTTTGCGTGTTCACCAGGACGCCATCGAAAACCTGCAGTCGCAATTGCAGGGCCGTTGAGTAGGGCCGTCGTATGTTGGCACTTAGCGGTTGGATGATCGTACGGATGCCGGAAGCGGTTCTTCCAGTTGCGCTAGGCCCAGTCGAGGCCCCATACGAAGAGTTCGCGTTCGACGACGGTGTTAACGCGTTGTGCGTTCAGGATGAGCCTCATTTCTGTGCCGCGACCTTTGCAGGACACTAGCGGTGTCATCGGTATTTGATGCGCCTGCAACAGCGAAGCCATCTTCGAATCGGTTCCGAAGACAGGCAGCGGGGCATCTGGGGCGACCCACTGTTCTTGGACTAGTTTGGCGATCCCTGCGAGGATGGCGTCGGCTTGGCCAGCGTACTCCAGGATGCCGTATTTATTTACTGCTGTTCCAGTTACAACGTACGCTTCGAGAGTTTTCCTTTGGATGCCCCAAGCCTGTATGCCTGGTAAAGACAGGAGTTGGCGGAAATCAGCAGGAGAACGCATTGTCCGGACAGGTTGGCCGCGTTGTAACCTCATGACGTCATGGAAATGGTCCATTTCCGAATATTTCTGTATTTCAAACGGCGGCGTATTGTTGAGATGGTGATTCAGACAAGGCATGCCTGCTGCAATCGGGTTCAAATAGTATCCAGGAGGTGCCGCAGTTTTCCAGCCGAGGGGTTCATAAAAACCGGTAACTCCTGTCCAGAGAATTCCTAGGTCGTAGTCTTCATCTTGCAATTGCTGTTGCAGACTTTTCATGCAAAGCGCAGCGCACCCTCTGCGGCGATAGTCTGGGTGGGTTGCTACGAGCACGACGACAGCCATCTTTAGTGTGACATTGCCGAGTTTGAGCCGGAGTGGCGAAAATCCCGCGTGACAGATGATCTGTCCCTGCTGGCTGATGACCCGCCTGTTCCGTAGGTTGTTGGCAGCAAAGAACAGGGGAAAGTCGGTGCGGACTTGTTGTCTACTCGCGGCTGGTGCTCCGCGGAAGGTGTTGTCGAGCAACCGGTAAGTATCAGTGAGATGCTTGACTTGGACGAGTTCTGGTGAATCCACCGTTGGTATGCCCTCAATGGGGTACGATCACCGAGGACCAATCCGGTATCACGTCGACACGAGTTGCTTCATCTGGCGATGGTCCAGTATGTTGACTGTCAGGCAGCGTAACGGGACAAGGCATGTTTTTCCAGCGCCAGGGAGATCTTGGGGATGGTTGTGGACTCACATTTACACGTATGGCACGGACATCAGGACTATCCGGAACCGAATGTCACAACGATCAGTCCACTTTCTGATGTACCAGTCGAACTGCTAACCCAATATATGGAAGAGTACGGCGTGGATCGGGCTGTCCTGGTACAGCCATTATTTCCCGGAGAGGACAATAGTTACGTCGCTGATTGTGCGCAAGCGGATCCAACACGATTTGCTGCGGTCTGTGTGGTCGATCCACGACGGGAGGATGCTCCGCAGCAGTTGTCCTATTGGGTGGAAGAACGCGGCTGCCGAGGACTCCGCCTGCGCCCTAAGGTACCTGCAGAGACGGAGTGTTTTGGTGCTCCGTCAACGTATGATTTATGGGAGAAAATTGTTGAATTGAATGTGACCGTCAGCCTATTGGCTGACGTGAGGCATCTGGCAACAGTGGATCAACTTGCTACCCGATTTCCCACCGCAAAGATCGTGATCGATCACCTGGCACATCCCGATTTGAGAGGAGACGTGCCCTCAGCTGAATTTCAACAATTGCTACAATTGTCCCGACATCCCCAGGTGTTTGTCAAAACCAGCGGTTTTGGTTATTACTCGGAAACAGCATTTCCCTATGCAGACTGCCACTTGCCTCTGCAAATGCTGTTGGACCATTTTGGGCCAGCGCGATTGATTTGGGGGAGCGATTTCCCACACATTCTCCTGGTATGCGGGTACCGGCGTGCAATGGCCGTGGTCGAGTACGCACTTCCGGGAATTAGCGCAAAGGTACGTGCGCAAATCATGGGTGAGAACGCATACGCGTTGTATTGGCATGACTAAGCTACTGTGCGGGCAGGCCAGTTCTGGGGTGGACTGCGCTTGTTGATTCTTGGTAGTTGAACTACGCTCAAATAGAGCTGCGTTTTGTGCTGCTACGGCTAACAGTGCAAGGATGACCACGGCCAGTCAGGCTTGTGCGAATCCTCTGTAGCTGTGGCATTATCGTTTGTTGTTCCTAGACAGGAAATGTGAGCCCCATGGGCGTCGATCTAGCTGTTGTGCCAGTGGCGGGGCGTGGGACTCGCCTATTACCACTGACGAAGAGTCAACCCAAGGAAATGCTGCCGGTCGGCGAAAAGCCGGTGGTGCAATACGTTGCAGAAGAACTTGAACAGTCTGGGATTCGACGTTTAGCGTTTGTTACCGGTCCGGGAAAAACGGCGATTGAGAACCATTTTGACATCGACAGCGAGCTCATCCTGTCGTTGCGAGAAAATGGCCAGGAACCACTTTTGGAGACGCTCGAATACGAACGTATGAAAGTTGAGTACATCTATACGCGTCAGCGACGTCAGTTAGGGTTGGGGCACGCGATTCTGAGTGCGCGGTCAGTTGTGATGGAGCAACCCTTTGTTGTGGCTTTGGGTGATTCGATCATCGGCGTTCATGCACAATCCAAGGTCGTCAAACAGATGATCGATCTTTTTGAGCAGTGTCGGGCGGATGCGGTGATTGCATTCGAAGAGGTTCCCAAAGAGGAAGTAAGTCAATACGGGATCGCCACGGTTGGAAAAGAGCAGGGAAACTATTTTGAGCTAGCCGATCTGGTCGAAAAGCCTGATGTGGCAGAGTCGCCTAGCCGACTGGCCGTGGCCGCACGTTACGTATTTCGGGCAGAGCTATTCGAGTACTTGGAAGATACGGCCACCGGAAAGGGGAATGAAATTCAATTGACCGATGCAATCAGTGCGTGGATTCGTGCTGGCGGGAATGTGTTGGGGATCCCACTTGCTGATGGAGAGCAACGGTTTGACATTGGGAACTATCCCAGTTACTTCAAGGCCTTCTTTGAATTTGCGTCACAAGACCCCAAGTACGGGGAGTCCTTTATGGAATATGTGCGGCGTCAAATGGTGTGATTTGGCGGGCTTCAGTGTCTTGTCGTCTCTGGTTTGTGTGCTTGACGACTTGAATCGTTCCACCTGAGTGAGACTGGTACATCTGTCGGTTTGGTGTATTCATGAACATCGTTCGTCATCGTGCTTTTGCTCGTGCAGGTTTGATCGGTAATCCAACCGATGGCTACGGTGGTAAGACGATCGCTTTTACGATTCCCGAATTTGTCGCGAGCGTAGTGATCTATCCTTGGGAGAGGCTGGAGATCCTTTGGAGTCGGGAAGAGCAGAACCGCTTTGATTCCATCGACGAGCTGGTTAATGATGTCAACCAGTATGGCTACTACGGTGGTGTGCGGTTGGTGAAAGCCACGATCAAGCGGTTTGCCGACTACTGTCGCGCACAGCAGAAGCCGCTACATGCGAAGTGTTTTTCGATACGCTATGAAACGAACATCCCTCGCGGTGTCGGACTTTCTGGTTCGAGTGCGATCATCACGGCCACACTTAAGTGCTTGATGGAGTTTTACGCGGTCTCCATCCCTCAGACTGTGCAACCATCGTTGGTGCGCGCTGTGGAAAATGATGATCTTCAGATTGCCTGTGGATATCAGGATCGAGTGGTCCAGACTTACGAAGGTCTGGTCTACATGGACTTCTCTGAGATGCAGACCGACCAGGGCTATCAGTTTGGAGTGTATGAGCATCTCGATGAACGCCTTTTGCCGCCCGTCTATTTAGCGTACGATCTGGCTGCCGCCAAGACTTCCGCTTCGGTACATGGACCGCTACGGACCCGGGTGGAAGATAACGCGCGACTACTCGATACGATGCATCGTATCGCAGCATTAGTGCCACCTGCCCGGTTGGCAATTGAGACGCGAGACGCGGACGAGCTACACCAACTCGTAGACCGGAATTTTGATTTGCGGTCAGAACTCTACGCGATTCAACCGCACCACTTACGGATGATTGCTGCGGCCCGTCGTGTGGGCGCATCGGCCAAATTTGCTGGTTCCGGGGGCGCCATCGTTGGTACGTGTGCTGATGATGCTATGTATGCGGAGCTTGTCGCACACATGCATTCAGAAAGCGAGCACTGGCGAGTGATCCAACCGCGAATCGCCCCCGGGCATCCCGGCAAAACCTAAGTCTCAGCCGCCTTCAACCCCAAGGTCGCGATTAAGGGCAGGCATGACTTCTGGGTTGAACGGCTCTGCACCACCGGCCGGCTGCGCACTGGCTGGAGACTTCGTTGTCGCGGGAGATGTGGCGGAACTCTCGTTGGCCAGACCCACGAGAACGCCGTACATGCGGTAAAATACAGGTACCAAATAGAGTACAAGAAAGGTTGCCAGCATCAGGCCGAAGGACAGGCTGATTGCCATCGGGATTAGGTACTGCGCTTGAAAAGACCTTTCCAGCATTATGGGAAAAAGGCCGGCAATCGTAGTGATGGAGGTGAGTAGCACCGGCCGGAACCGCCGCTGGCCCGCTTCCAGCACGGCCTGATTAAGCGGAATACCGTTACGGATCCGCATGTTAATGAAGTCGATCAATACGATTGAATCGTTGACTACTACGCCGGTCAGCGCCACCAGGCCAAACATGCTGAAAAATGTAACGTTGTAGCCCATCGCGGCATGGCCCCAAACAGCTCCGATAAAGCCAAACGGGACGATGCACAGAATTAACAACGGTTGCAGGTAGGAGCGAAAGTTCAACGTGAGCAGGACGAACATCGCGAAGATCGCGATGCCGAACCCAGAAAACAGGCTGCCGAGTGATTCCTGACGTTGTTGTGCTTGCCCTTCCCAGAGTATCGAAATGACGCCCTTGAAAGGTTCTTCTTCGAGTAGGCCTGGTAGAAAATCAGCTTTGAATCCGGCTTCAATTTCACGAGCATTGGCTTGGCCTTCCAAGATGTCGGAGGTGATCGTAATGCTACGCTTCTGTTCAATACGATTGATCTCAGAATAACCACGCGCGATTTCGATATCGGCCAATTCACTGAGGGGGCGCTCCACGCCGTCATCGGTGCGCATGCGGATATTGTTGAGATCCTCATGCGAGACTCGTTCTTCACGGGGATAGCGGACCATCAATTTGACTTCGTGTCTGCCACGTTGCAGACGCATTACCTCTTCACCGTAATAAGATGCGCGGACGGTCTCTGCCAGGTCGGCCGCAGTTACCCCCATCGCCAGGGCGTTCTCTTTGATGCGCATGCGAAATTCTAGTTTGCCGGGCGTGGAGTCATCGCGAATGTCGACGAGTCCATCTTGTTTGGCCAGGTATTCCTTACAACGTTCCACCGCCAGATCGAGGACTTCCATATGTTCCGCCGGTGCCAGAACTTTGAACTCAAGTGCCACGCCACCAGGCCCAAAGCCAGGTGATCCAAAAGTCAATTGTTCAACACCAGGGAAGAGTCCTGCTTCTTCACGCCATTCCGCCAGGAGTTGTTCACTGTTGACTGTCCGCACGAGCGTGTCATGCAACTCGACGAACACCGACCCCAGGTGGCTGCCAGAATTTGTTGATTGGCCCAGTTGGCCATTACCGGTGACACTGCCGACCGCTCGATTGATAATCTGGTGGACTTGAGTGTTCGGATGCTTGGCGGCGACTCGCTTGAATGCGTCCTGGAGCCGGGCTGTGGCCGCTTCGGTTTCGCTAAATGGAGTGCCATCGGGATAGGTAATCGAGGCTTCGATCCACTTGCTATCTTGTTTGGGAAAAAAGACAAACTTGGTGATGCCGGCACGTACCATGCCGACGGTCACAAGTGCGAGAAACAGACTCCCGCAGACCACGGTGCCCGGGTTCTTCAAGCACCATGTGAGACTTGGTTGATACCACTGATTAACGACTTTGCCCAACCAGTTGTCGCTCAAACGATTCATCCAAGACAAACCAATTGAGACTGGCTTAAAGGGATAAAGTAAATATCCCATTCCACGCAGGAACAGGTTTTCGCGATGGCCTAGATGGCACGGGAGCAGTGTTACGGCTTCTCCCAACGAGATGATCAACATCGCGATGACCGCAACCGGCATAACGGCGATGAATTTCCCCATCACGCCGGTGACAAACATCATCGGTGCAAATGCGAGAATGGTCGTGGAAACTGAGGCGATCACCGACGGCAGTACCTCGTGGGCGCCATCGATGGCTGCTTGGGCGAATGGTTTTCCCAGCTGCCGGTGCGCGTAGATGTTCTCGCCGATGACAATCGCGTCGTCGACGACGATACCGAGGGCCATCAGGAACGAGAACATGGTCAGCATATTCAGCGTGTCGCCGTGTAACGAGAGAATCGCCGCAGCACCGAAAATGGCTATGGGAATTCCTAACGCGACCCAGAATGCCAACCGCAGTTCCAGAAAGACGGCCAGTACCAGGAACAGCAAAAGAAGTCCTTGTAAGCCATTTTTCTTCAATAAGTCGAGTCGGCCTTGCACATCCAGCGAAGTATCGTACCAGACTTTGATATCGTAGCCGCGAGGCGCTTCATAGTTTTTCACGTAGTTCTTCACCGCGGAGCAGATCTGAATTAGATCTTCGGTGGCGGTCCGGTCAATCGCAATGGTGACGGCGGGCCGATCATTGACTTGGTTGATAACTGAAAAGTCTTCGAATTCATCTCGAACCATCCCCAGGTCAGCGAGCGTGAGGACTACTCCGTTTGATTGGGTTACTACCGGTATCTTGCCGATTTCGTCTCCCGTGACCCGTTTGTTTTTGCCGCGCAAGAGCACCTCTTGCGTTTCAGATCGTAAGGTTCCGCCGGGCATTTCGATGTTCTCCCGGCGCACCGTCTGGGCGACTCTCTGAAGCGTTAAGCCGTGTTTTCGTAAAGTCTCTTCGGGAACTTCGATATCGATCTGATAATTCTTGGTGCCCATCAGGTTGGCCTGAGTAACTGCCTTGAGTTGCAAGAGGTCATCGCGCACCTGCTCGGCGACATCACGCAGCGCCATTTCGGCATCTGGCTTGTTGGATTCAGGCCCTTGAACAGAGACCCGAATGGCCGGCTGCCGAATCGTGATTTGTTGGACTTCGGGCTTTTCCGCAAGCCGCGGGAAACTGGGGATACGGTCGACAGCGGATCGCACCTCGTTAAGCAGTCGCTCGGGATCGACGCCAAGCTCGAGTTCGAGAACCAGGTAGCCGGCTCCCTCGCGGGCGACCGAGGTCTGTTTCTTGATGCCCGCAATACTCCGGACACTCTCCTCGACTTTTTGACAGATTCCTTCTTCAACATCGGAGGGACTCGCTCCCGGGTAGGGAACTTGTACGAGAATAATTTCCAGTTCAAATTCGGGAAACATCTCACGCCGCATGTTGAACATGCTCAGAAAACCAACGACCAACACCGCAATCATCATGGTGTTCATCGCGGGCGCGTTCTTGACTGCCCATTGAATCACGGGTTTCATTGTGATTCGGTCTCCTCGGTTCCTGGTGACGTTTCTCTATGAATCTCTACATCCATTCCGGAAGTAAGTCCGAGCGTGATCGCAGAAGTGACTACCTGGTCGCCCGTGGTCAACATCTCCTCGGAAGCTTCCATCAGCCAGTATTTGCGATTTTGTTTTTGCACTTCCCCGACGACCCGCAACGAGTCGAGTAGCTCGTAGCGACCTTCACGGATCCGTCCAATCGTGTTATCGACACGGAATGCGGCCGTGGGAACCTGCACAATACGTTGTTTCGTGGTAATTTCCAGAGAGACCGTTACGTACATCCCGCGCACAAGCGCCCGCGGACCGGTCACCGTGTCGGCGGCGACTTTGCGGTCACCCTCCCACACTGTAACCGCTTGGGGGTCTGAGACAAGGACTCGGCAAGGTACGGTTCGAGTGCGTTCGTCGAGGCCGATGCCGTCGTAGCGGGTAAGTACGCCTTTCCAGGTGTACTGAATGTCTCCCCGGGACGACATCCGATAGCGGATCGTCACCGGCGTTGGGGGAATACTGTAGCTGTTGAGTGTTTCCGCGGTGGATGATTGTTGGGCAGGTTGGCTCCAAACCCAGTACAGATCGTCCATCTCCAGGCTGCATTTGACTTCTACCGCCGAGGTATCCTCCACTGTAGCCAGTAGTACGCCGCGTTGGACGAAGTCACCTTGTTCGACATGGTCGGTGACCACGATGCCGTTCACAGGCATTATCACCTGTGTGCGCTCGAGATCGAGTTGAGCGCGTTTCAGTTGTGATTGGGCAATTTGGTGTGCCAGTTCGAGACCTTTGCGCCGGGTGGTGTAGACTTGCATTTGATTGAGAGCTGTTTGCCGCGCATTTTTTGCAAGTATTTTGTTGCGTTGGGCAGCGTCAAATTCGTTTTCCGAGACCCCTTTGCCAATGGTCAACTCCTGGAGACGTTCGACTTCCCGGGTACGCAATTGAAGTTCTTCGTCGGCAAGCTTGATGAGTTCTTTTGCATTCCTGAGTTCTTGGTCCACTTCTTGCAAGTTGACTACCGCCTGCTGCATTTGATTGTCCAGACGGGCCAGATCAAGTTCATAATCGGCGGGGTCGATTTGCAGTAATGTGGTACCCATTTCGACCGATTTGCCCGCGCGGCAGAGGTCTTCCTTGACGAGTATCCGGCCCGCGACTTCGCTGGAAAGCTTGATTTCTCGAAATGGCACGACGGTGCCGTCGACTTCGAGCTGAAGTGGCCCTTGGTGGACCACGAACGGTTCCGCCTTGACCAAAGCGGGGGAACTCTCGCGTGGTTCGGTAGAGCTCTCTCCGGTAGGTGCCTCACGGTCACCACTACCCGAGACAAGCACGACGCCGACACCTGCCAGGAGCAGCAATGCAGGAGCTAGAAAACGGAAGATCTTCATGTTGTCAGGTCCAGGTGCAATAAAAAATCAGTTGTGGATTTGCCGACGGTCAGTAAACGGGCTCGATACAGGAGCGAACTGAACTACAGCGGCTTGTCCCACGTGTGGTTGGTGGGTTGCCCGCAGGCAGTATCGCAAAATCTTTGCCAAGTAGCATGCCGCCGTTTGCCAAGTAGCATGCCGCGATGTCCGTTCTTGAAAACGGACACTCGCTGTGAGCCAACCCACGAAGGGGGCGGTTGTTGTTGGACCAAGGCGCACCACATCAATGGAGCCACGGGCGCTGCCGCGAAGGGACTTCAGGAGTAACATTTGTTTAGTACATGCTAGCAGCAGGAGACGTGTCTATAAACGTCTGTTTTCGGATGAGTCCACTATTATATTTGCGGGCGTGCGGTTCTCATCGGCTCCATTGAGGTGTTTGGCTAGTGAAGTATGATGCCGGCAAGTTGAGGGACCTGGCGGCTGCGTCCCATTTTGACACCTGGGTGATCTCGTGTGCTTACGGTGCCGAAGGGGCGTTTTGTTTCATCAAAGCTCGCTGACGCGAGGAGGGGATAACGCAGATGGCGGATTTGGGACATGTATTGGCTGGCAAAACAGCCTTGGTGACGGGGGCTGGTCGAGGATTAGGTCGCGCCTTTGCTGAACGCTTAGCTGCCAGCGGCTGTGCTGTGGCACTACACGGCATGCGTGAGCACGGGCCGGCGGAATACGGCGAGGGGACCACGTTGACGGATACTGCGGTAGAAGTCGCCGAACAATTTAGCGCGAGTACGATTTCCGTCCTTGGAGATTTGACCATTCGCGCGGACGTAGAACGGGTTGTTGCCACCGTGTCAGAGAAATTAGGCCCTGTAGACATTCTGGTTCATAATGCGGGTGGCGACATCGCCGCTACGGGCGGCAAACCCGATCCCAATGATGCGATCTTGGTCAAAGAAGTCGATGTTCGCGCGGTGCTCGAGCGCAATCTGTTGAGTACGATCCTGGTGTGCCAGGCAGTCGCGACGGGGATGCAGGAACGTCGACTGGGACGCATCATTACTATTGGATCAATTGCGGCCTTCCGAGGTACAGGCCACCACGCGATCTACGCGACTTCCAAAGCGGGTGTGGTCGCTTATACGCGATGCTTGGCGGAGCAGCTGCGGGATTACAACGTGAATGTCAATTGCCTGGCCCCCGGTGATACGAGAACCGGCCGTTTTCTGGGGACTCGGGAAGTTGCACAGGAACGTTTGGTGACGGCAGGGACGCTCAACCGGATCGCGATTGTGGACGAAGTCGCACGGGTTGTCGATTTCTTTGCTGGACCGTTGGGAGATTTTGTGACGGGGCAGGTCCTGCGTGTCGATGGTGGGAGTCAGATCTGGACTGCCTGACCTTTGACCTATTTTTTGGAGTTGGCTGGTATTTTTTATCGGGTCGGCGAATGCGTCGAACGGCGTGTTGGAAACTTGTTGGCGACCGCTTGTGAATCTAGAATGAATCCCGGCCGAGCGGACGTTCCACCACTTATCTCGCCGCTAAACTCAGTTGTGACCGCCCTTGCGGTTTGCAACGGAAATGACTTGTTCGCTTGCCCAGGCAAACGGTTTCGAGCATTATGACACCAACTAGTCCATCCGCAGAGACACCGTCGCCGCCAACCACTGACGAGGCGGCGTCATCTGTTGCCGTGGCTGCCACGGCGGACCGCACGATTCAGTTCATACAGTCTGTGCGGGAATATGTCGCGCGTGTCGTCGTCGGCCAGGATGTGGTCGTCGAACGCATGTTGATTTCTCTGTTCACGGGGGGGCATTTATTACTGCAGGGTGTACCTGGCATCGCCAAAACGCTCTTGGCCTCGAGCCTGTCCCGTGCGATCGACCTGGAATTTTCCCGGGTTCAGTTCACTATCGATCTTTTGCCTTCGGATATTCTGGGATCGGAGATACTCGATCAACGGAGTCAGGAATTTCACGTCAATCGGGGGCCAATTTTTGCGCACCTTTTGTTGGCGGACGAAATTAATCGTGCGGCTCCGAAAGTACAGGGTGCTTTGCTCGAAGCGATGCAGGAGCATCGGGTTACCATTGGCAAGGAGACTTTTCCGCTGCCTGCGCCCTTTTTGGTGATTGCCACGCAAAACCCGGTAGAGCAGGCGGGTACCTTTGAATTGCCGGAAGCACAGTTGGACCGATTCATGCTCTGCCATCGCTTGCAGTATCCAACTCGCGACCAGGAGTGCGAGGTGTTGCGCCGTAATATGGGTTTGGGTGTGGCACGCCAAGAACACGGTGCGGTTGCACGTACCGAATTCGATATGATCGATCAGCAGGCTGTAGGCTCACAGGAAGACCTCGTTGAGGCGATGGAGCAGGTTCACCAGGTACACGTCAGTGAGACATTCTTAGAGCATGTTGTTGAACTGGTGAATCGCACGCGTAATCACCAGGCGATTGAATTGGGAGCGAGTCCCCGAGCTGGAATTTCGTTGATCAAAGCTTCTCGTGCTCGGGCGCTAATACATGGCCGGGACTACGTGATTCCGGAAGATCTCTATGCGTTGGCCGAAGACGTGATTTTGCATCGCATTCGGTTGAACTACGAAGCGTTAGCTGAAGGTCGGCAGGGAGTCGAAGTGCTTCAGGAAATGCTCAGTGGTATGGGAGCGATGACAGGTACTATGTAAGGCTCGCTTCTCGCGAGGTGACACGCTCTTGGAAGGCTATTTAGACCATCTCGAGACACTGGACGCACGGCAGTTTGCCGTGGCGGTCAAGAAATTGGCTGATAGCTTGAGCTACGGCACGGATCGCTCTCCGTTTCTCGGTGCCGGTATCGAGTATGTTCAGTCCAGGACTTATGAGTATGGTGATCCGCCGCGCAGCATTGATTGGAGGGTCACTGCCCGTACGGGCAAACTGCACGTCAAGGAGTATGAAGCTCCCAAGTGTTTGCCATGCTATCTGCTCATTGATACGTCGGCTTCAATGGCCGTTAGTTCCCAGAGCGTCAGCAAGTATGCATTGGCTGTACATGTGGCAGGTGGACTTGCATTGGCGTGTCTGGACCGGGTCAGCCCGGTAGGTGTTGTGGGCGTAGGTGACGCGAATCTGCGAGTACAGCCAAGTCTTTCTCGGCAGCAGATTCTCCAATGGTTGCATCGGCTACGTCGATTTCGATACGACGAGAAAACGACGTTAGTCCGACGGCTGGTGGAATTGCAGCCAAGCCTCGTTCACCGAGCGCTCGTTGTCGTCTTAAGTGATTTACATGAGGTTGGAGCTCTCAAGACGTTGCGACGGCTACAGCAGCAGCACGATGTGGTGGTATTACAGTTTCAGGACCCGGCGGAGTTGCAGTACACGGGTGCAGGTTTGTTTCGCGCTCGTGAAGCGGAGACCGGAAGGTCGTTTATTGCGCATGGCAGACAACGCTGGATCGATCCGGACGACGTCAGGAAACGTCTCAAGAACTATGGTATAGACCATCTGCTGTTGAGGACTGATCAACCCTTTGTCCACCACCTGCGCCATTTTTTCGCCTCGCGCGATTTGTTGGGAAAGGGTGCTCGCTGATGGGTACGCACGTGACAACTTCCCATAGACTGGCATTAGTGCTACTCACGTTGAGCACGAGCGCACTTCGCGCGGAGGAGCAAGGTCAGACCACGGTCGGAGTGCCGCGGAGGATCGAAGGCATCGTTTTACCGGGGCCGCGACTCGAAGTACGCCCATCACCTCGGCAGAAAACAGAGTTAGTCGTTCGTATCTTGCAGGATTATCGTCACGGGACGGAATGGCGTTACGACCTGGAGTATTTCGGACAGCAGTCTGGTACGTTTGACCTTGTTTCTTTTCTTCAGCCACGTGACGGGGCAGAACCTGTATCGTTGCCCGCAGTACCGGTGGTGATAGGTTCGTCTTTACCACCAGGGCAGATCGAACCCAATCCTCTTGAACCGGCGTCGCTGCCGCAGTTTGGTGGGTACCGCAGGATGATCTCGCTGGCTGTCGTCGGCTGGGTTTTGGGTTTGTTGGGAATCGTGGCTTGGATGGTGCGTCATCGCTTACGGACGTTTGGTCAGAGTGACGAACAGATTGGAGAGAGTCACTCAGTTGTGGAGCGTTTGCGACCACTTTTGGAACATGCGCTTGACGGCCCGATTTCGAACCGTCAGCAGGCTGAGTTAGAGCGTCTGATTCTGAGTTTTTGGCGGCAGCGTTTGGATCTTGAAGGAGTCTCAGCAATCGAAGCGATGCACGCGTTGCGTTCTGACGAAGAGGCGGGGCAACTCCTGGTAAAGTTGGAGCATTGGTTGCACCGGCCTGATAGCGATGAGCGAGAATCGATCGACAGTCTCTTGAGACCTTATGAAGAGATACTTTCCAGGCCTACGTAAACGCCCCCGGGCTTGAGCTGTTGTTGAGTCCCGATCAGTCGTGTTGGTTTCTTTATGTGGTACGCCATCCCATGGCACTTCCCTTTACCTACCCATCCTTGCTGTCCCTGTTGGTGATACCGCTGGTATTACTGGTTCGTGTTTGGAGACGGCCAGATTATCCCGTCACTTTGCCTTTTGATCATGCCGAGTCACGAGGCGGTTGGACATTGCGCGTGGTCCTCAATCTTGCGGAGTCGCTTCCTCCGTGTGTGTTGGTGATCGCGATACTCGTGCTGGCCGGTCCTCAGGAACTGGGGAAGCCGACCACTCGCCGGAAACTGACAAATATCGAATTCTGCGTCGATATTTCCGGAAGCATGACGGCATCCTTTGGCGAGGGCTCACGATACGATGCATCTATGGAGGCAATTAACTCATTTCTAGATTTTCGCACTGGCGACGCTTTTGGGTTGACTTTCTTTGGGAACTCAGTTTTGCACTGGACCCCTCTAACGTCGGATGGTTCGGCGATTCGTTGTGCACCGCCTTATATGAGACCAGAGAATGCACCTCCCGGTTTTGGTGGAACGGAGATTGGCAAGGCGCTTTTGGCTTGCCAGCGTCGGTTGGTTCAGCAAGCGAATGCAGGTGATCGAATGATCGTCTTGGTGTCTGATGGGTTCAGTGCCGATTTGTCCGGTGGGAAGGCAGATGAGATATCCCGGCAATTGAAAGACAACAACATTTCCGTCTACGCCATCCACATTGCGGAGACCTCCATTCCGAATGAGATTGTCAATATTGCCAGCTACACGGGTGGCGAGGTGTTTAATCCGGGAGATGACAATGCTCTGAAATTGGTATTTGAGAGGATTGATCGGATGGAGCCAGCTGAACTTGAAAAGATGGCTGCGGAATCGATGGATTACTTTCTGCCATTTTGCATCGCCGGTTTAGGGCTGATCGGCACCGGTACGCTCTGTCTTTTTGGCTTGAGGTTCGTGCCGTGGTAGAGAACGACGCAACCACACCCGTTGTCATGCTCGCGGAACTGGTAGCCTGCGCTACGATGTTCCTGGCCGCCATTGCAGAAGTTCTGCATTCGTATCGCTGTCGCCGGTTGGCGCCCTTGGCCTTTGGTCCGCGTTTGCGGCCCGCGAGTTGGGTGTATGCCGTACCGTTGTTGCGCGTGCTTGCCGTGGGATCTCTGGTTTGGGGCCTGGTGACATTGTTGCAATTGCCCCCCCGCGTTCACCAGCTTCTGGAGAGGATGCCAGAAGCTGACGTGAAGCACCTGGTGCTAGTGCTCGATGTCTCGCCCAGTATGCGACTACAGGATGCAGGTCCGGACAAGCAGAAGAGTCGACGGCAACGAGCCCGCGACTTGATGGATTCGTTATTTGATCGCGTCGCGTTGCCGGAATATAAGGTCAGCGTGATCGCTGTATACAACGGGGCGAAACCGGTTGTTGAGGACACTCGCGATATTGAAGTCATTAGAAACATCCTGGACGACTTGCCACTGGAGTATGCGTTCCCGTCCGGAAAGACCAATTTGTTTTCCGGACTAGAGCAGGCAGCTCGCTTGGCTCGTCCCTGGCGTCCTCGCAGTACGACGGTATTGGTGATTAGTGATGGCGATACGGTGCCGGCGACGGGAATGCCACAGATGCCCGCTGCGGTCAAAGATGTTCTTGTGGTCGGGGTTGGTGATCCGATTTCAGGGAAGTTTATCGATGGTCGTCAATCCCGGCAGGATGCATCTACATTGCGTCAATTGGCACAGCGGTTGAGCGGCCATTATCACAACGGGAATGCGAAACAGATCGGGACATCGCTGTTGGAACGATTTGCTGATGGTGGCGGAGGGGAACGCGGTAACCAGTTGACCCGTCGAGAATACGCGATCGCTGCGATTATTGCAGGTGGTTCGGTGTATGCTCTACTGCCTCTCTTGTTGCAGCTGCTGGGTAGCGGTTGGCGCCCCGGTGTTCGTCATGGACGGGAGGCAAGTCGTGTTTGGCAATAATGACTCCCAAGGTTGAGGTCGGTTAGACTTTTGCCACCGCGCGTTGGTTGGATGCCCGCGGGCCGGCAGTTGCTGTGGGTTGCTGCTGCGCGAGTTGCGTTGTCGCGTCGTGTATGGATAGTTCAATTTCCGGAAAGATTTGAGGACAAGTAATGAGAGGCAGGTACTTTGTAGTCCTGTGTATCGGTATTCGCTGCCTTGCTCCTGTGTCGGCAGCCTGTGGCCAGGGGTTCACACCTAAGGAGGCCGAAAGCCGAATGCAGGTAGCTGAAGGATTGAGAATCCGGCTATTCGCCAGCGAACCAGAAGTGCGGCAGCCGATTCTCGTCAAGGTTGACGACCGAGGTCGCCTCTGGACGATTCAGTATCTGCAATACCCTAATCCCGCAGGGTTGAAACGTACGAAAATGGACCGCTGGTCGCGAACGGTCTACGACCGGATTCCCAAGCCTCCGCCGCATGGTCCTCGTGGATCCGACCGGATCTCAATCTTGGAGGATACGGATGGTGATGGCCGCGTTGACCGGTGCCGAGATTTTGTCGATGGCCTGAACTTGGCAACGGGCCTGGCCTTCGGACATGGGGGTGTATTTGTCTTGCAGGTTCCCTATCTGTTGTTTTATCCGGATCGGGACCGAGATGATATTCCCGATTCGGATCCCCAGGTGTTACTCAAGGGATTTGGTATGGAAGATGCACAGTCATTAGCCAACCACCTTACTTGGGGACCGGATGGTTGGTTGTATGGCGTGAATGGTAGTACGACAACTTGCCGCATTCGGGGAATTGAATTTCAACAGGGAGTCTGGCGCTACCATCCTCTCACGAAACAATTCGAGCTATTTTGCGAGGGTGGCGGTAATACATTTGGTTTGACGTTTGATGTGTTGGGGAATCTATTTTACAGCACCAACGGTGGACCCTTTGTGCACGCTTGGCAAGGTGCCTATTACTACAAGAGTTTTGGCAAGCACGGACCACTGCACAATCGATTTGCGTACGGTTATTTTGGGCCATTGCAGCGGGATCAAGTCCCGGGGGGACCACCGACTGGTGGGACGATCTATCTAGGTCAGTCTTTTCCAGACCGCTTTCGCCATGCGTTTATTGCAGGGAACTTTCTGGGGCATTCGGCTTCGTGGTGGGACGTAAGACCGCGCGGATCGACCTTTTCAGCAAAGTTTGCCGGACGCCTGTTGAACTCCCATGACACCTGGTTTGGACCAACGGATGTGTGTCTGTCCCCTGACGGCTCACTCTATATCTGCGATTTCTACGATCGTCGTACTTCCCATCCTGACCCAGATGCCGCTTGGGATCGCAGCAATGGTCGCATTTACCGGATTGAGGGGCGCACAGGTAATAGTGCGCGTGTTTCCGATGTGCGGTTGCGCACGACAACGGAATTGGTTGCTCTGTTACGCCATCCGAATGCCTGGTATGCCGGTCGAGCGAGAGTTGAACTGGCCAGTCGAAAAGATCCGGCTGCGGTCCCGTTGTTGCGGAGTTGGTTGACTTTGTATTCAGGGTCAAAAAGGAAAACAGAGAATGGTCTTGAACGGCCGGGGACATCGAATCGGCCTACTGCCACACCTCCAGAACTGGCAGCGCTGTGGGGGTTGCATGCTTGCGGTGGCATCGATCTTGAAACCGCCAAATATTTCCTGGGGCATTCCGACCCAGCAATTCGCAGTTGGATGGTGCGTCTCTTGGGTGATCGTAAAACAGTTGCTGACCCATTAAGTACGTTACTGCGTGATCTGGCAGCAAGTGACAATTCGGTTGTCGTTCGCTGCCAATTGGCGGCAACTGCCCGTAGGCTGCCTGCGGAGCAGGGGTGGCCTATTATCCGACATTTGTTGGAACGACAGCTGGATCGGGAGGATCCGTTTGCTCCGCTCCTACTTTGGTGGGGACTGGAACAACACGCCATGGCAAAGCGGCACGAGTTGGTGCTTTTTTTTGGCAGTTCGGATGCCTGGAAGAAGGCAGGCCTTCAAGAACATCGATTACGCTTGGTACGGCGTTGGGCAGCGGGTGGGACGGGAGAGGGTTATGATGCTTGTTTACAACTGCTTACTACAGCGCCGCTGGAACAGCGGAAAGCCATGCATGTGGGGTTGGCTCGCGGACTTTCCGAACGAGCGACCGGTATTGGTGGGATCGGACAGGGAGGTCTGTTCGCTACATTTGCCCGGCCTGACCATGGTACCGCTGACGCCGAGGTCGCAGAGTATGGCCCAGTTTCCGTAGGTTTGCGAACGTATCTACAGCAATGGTGGCAAACCCATCCCAATGAAACGTCGGCCCTGCATCTGGCATTGCTAACGGATAGCCGGACGGCCTACCGGCACCTGAAACGCCAGTTGTCTGCGCTGGACGAACCGGCTCAGCTGGCTCCGCTATTCAAACTGCTTGAGCAATTTGGTCAACCCGATTGCCTGCCTGTCGTGTTGGCCTCGTTTGCGGGAACAGAAGTCCCCGAACTGCAGCGTGCGGGATTACGCGTGATGGCCCGCTTTGACGATCCACGTGTCAGTGATGCCATCTTGGACAAATACCCGCTCATGTCTGCCCAGGTTAGGTTTCAGGCGCGTGAGGTATTGTTTAGTCGTGTTGCTACTGCACGGTCGTTTTTGAATGCCATCGCCAAAGGTCGAATTGATGTCAAAGAAGTACCGTTGAGCCAATTGAGAACGATTGCTCTACACCGGGATGCGAAACTCGACGCCGAAGTTCAAAAATTCTGGGGTAACATTCAGCCAGGAACGACGGAAGACAAGCTGGCGATTATGAGGCGTTACAACAATGATTTGCGGACCGGTACTGGTGATGCGAAACGCGGTAAAGAGGTTTTCGGCAAGTTATGTGCCACTTGCCACCGGCTATTTGGAGAGGGAGCACAATTAGGACCTGACCTGACTTCAACCAACAGGAAGGATTCGGCGGCGTTACTGGCAAATCTTGTTGACCCGAGTGCCGTGATTCGCCGCGATTATTTGCAGTTTGCGGCGACAACTGACAGTGGCCGTGTTGTCACTGGTCTGTTATTCAAAGAAGACGCTGCTAGTGTGACCTTAGCGGACGCGAAGAACCAGAAAACACGGATTGCCCGCAAGCAGCTTGTTTCGCTCCGCGCGACTACCACGTCTCTGATGCCGAACGGACTTCTCGACCCTCTCACACCACAACAGCGACGTGATTTGTTTCGCTACCTGAGGCAATAGCGTTCAGCGTGATCGACCACGTTATTTCGCCGCGAGAATCGCGGTATCACGTCTAGACCGATGTTTGCTGGCAATGCTCATTTGGGGGCTAGTTATGTGTTACTGGGGCGATCGTATGCCGTTGGCGAACTGGATTCGAGTCGATCTGTGATCGAAATCACTGTCCCGACTTGGGACGACGCCGATGGCCGGTGGGGTTGTCCCTTGATCCTACTATTGAGACGCTTCAGGACTACCGTCGATTGACAACTTAACGCTAGTCGATACGATGACCCCCAGGAACATTACTCAACGACATCTCCGCACTGTGCAGTCAGCACCGTGCTTTCTGGCCCAGGGAGGATGCCATGTTTCGCACACAGTTTGAGGCTGCTCGTGAAGGTTCAATCACCAAGGAAATGGAATTTGTTGCCCAACGCGAGCAGCTTTCGGCAGACGTAGTCTTGCAGGAAGTCGCGGCGGGCAGGATGGTGATTCCTGCAAATAAGGTCCATCTCGAGGGACGCCTCGAGCCGATGGCGATAGGGATTGCCGCAAAGTGCAAGATCAATGCGAACATTGGTAACTCTGCAGTGACCAGTGACCAGGATGGTGAACTCGAAAAGCTCCACACTGCAGTCCATTACGGCGCTGACACAGTGATGGACTTGTCGACCGGTAAGGACATCGATGCGATTCGTCAATCGATCATTGCCGCATCACCGGTTCCGATCGGTACTGTTCCCATTTATCAGATGCTGGAAGAGCTCGGTGGAAACATCGAGGACATGAAACCGCAGCACTTCCTTGACATGGTTGAACATCAAGCGAAACAGGGCGTCGATTATATGACGGTTCACTGTGCCGTTTTGATGGAGCATTTGCACCTGACGACGCAGCGCGTCACGGGAATTGTCAGTCGTGGTGGATCATTGATTGCCAAGTGGATGGTGGCGCACCGCAAGCAGAATCCGCTGTATACCCACTTTGGAGATCTTTGCGACATCATGCGGGAATATGATGTCACGTGGAGTCTGGGCGACGGATTGCGTCCGGGTTCCATCGCTGATGCCAGTGACGATGCCCAATTTGCGGAACTCGATACGATCGGCGAGTTAGTGCAACGCAGTTGGGACTGTGGTACACAAGTCATGGTCGAAGGTCCCGGGCACATTCCGATGGATCAGATCGAGATGAACGTGAAACGCGAGATTGACACTTGCAAGGGCGCTCCGTTTTACGTCTTAGGGCCGCTTGTCACCGATGTGGCGCCTGGTTACGACCACATCACTAGTGCGATTGGTGCCGCACTGGCTGGGTGGAGTGGGGCGGCAATGCTCTGTTACGTCACACCCAAAGAACACTTGGGTCTTCCGGACAACAATGACGTGAAAGAAGGTGTCATAGCCTACAAGATCGCGGCACACGCGGCTGATTTGGCGCGGCATCGGCCTGGATCACAGCAGCGTGACGATGCGCTTTCAGCGGCACGATTTGCCTTTGATTGGAAAGAACAGTTCCGTCTTTCGTTGGACCCCGAGAAGGCACAGGCCTACCACGACGAGACTTTGCCTCAGGATTCTTTCAAGGAAGCGCACTTTTGCAGCATGTGCGGACCGAAGTACTGTTCGATGAAAATCACCGAGGACATTCGCAAGATGACCAGCGAGACGGAAAATCTGGTGGAATTGGAGACCGCTGACGAAACGTGTTCGTAGATTGACACGCGTTCGAATTATCTCGTCGATGCGCGGAGAGAAACCCACAAGCAGGTTCAGTGTCGCGTCAATAGGTACTGAGGACTGAGTGAATGACCACCACTTAGTTTAAGACAACACGATGCCCCTCATCGTGACTGTCTTGTGCCGCCATGACGACTTGAAGTGCCGCATATGCATCATCGAGATCTTGAGTTCGCCGTACTAGACTTGTAACGGCGCGGTGAAACTGAGTGAGTAGTTGCTCGCCTACAGGCCGGTCCATTTCCAATGACTCCATATGTCGCCCAGCCTCGTCGTACCATACAAGTGACGAGGGCAAGTCGATAAAGGCGGCGCCGTTTTCGCAGCAAACCTGCAGTTCCGCCGGAGGCCGGAAGCCGACCGCTTCGGGCCATTTTGGCGATAAGTATTGGCCGCAACTGATTTGGGCGAGGGGGCCTTCGCCGCTCTCTGTTGCGGCCGCGAAGTCTAGGCTTAATGCCCGGTAATCGTCTTTACCGTCGGTGGATTGTTTTCGGTTGGTACCTATGACTGAGACAGGACGGCTGCCGACGACCCACGAGCACCAGTCGACTAGTTCGATTAGATCTCTCGTTATCGACGGATGAGGGAGTCCGTAGCGTTGCTTCTGTTTGTCGCTGGTTTGTAGCCGGTCGTGGCAAAACAGCAGGCGCGGTGGCCCCAGTCGTGTTGCGATTAGTTCCTTCAGGCGAAGGGTAGCGGGAGCATGTCGACGTGCGAACTCGGCCATAAAGGCGACACCTGAAAGATCGACTTTTTCCCGGACCTCGATCGCACGCCGGGGGTCGATGTCTAACGCCGCGGCACAGTAGATTGCCTTGCCTGCCTCACAGGCGGCCAGAATTGGTAGCGGGCCATACCAATCCGGGGCGAGCATTAGAATCGCATCAATGTCAGAGCGAATTGACATCGCACGATAGCCGTCGATTACCGTTGCTCCCAACTCGCGAGCAACCTGCTCAGCGCGCACCGAGACTGGAGTGCACACGGCTTGAACTTGGAATCGATCTGCTAGTGAAAGTAACGCTGTGCGGTAGCGGTTTTCCCAGGCATGACCCAGGCCAACAAGGCCTACGCGTAACTTCATGGAATGGGTTGCGGCAATATGAGATAAGCAGATGGGAAGCCCGCTGGGGCCGGTGAGTGTACCCGCCCAGCGGTGATTTGGAACGCCATTATACCGACACCCTTACCCGTTCGCGACTGGATTTGAGTTAGCCAACAGGGTTAACCGTTGGGGAGTTGTGCCTTGCGATGTCGCGCGTTTTGAGGCGATTGGGTGAGGGTATTCGTATACTGCTAGCACGAAGTTGGTTTCAACGGAATGACACAATGGATTGCTACAGTGCTCGCACACTCTGCAGAGGGGCCAGGCGATTCTGATTGCGGTGGGAAATGCCCTTGGCGGACCAGCCATGCGTTGCTACTCTTTGGCCGGCTATCTGAGCTTGTTGGGTGGCCGATACAGGTGTCTAGTGTGGTTCTATTTTGAGCCCTTGCCGGATTATGGGCAGGGCCCTTCCTGGGAGCAGGATGATGCATCAAATCCTGCGTTTCGCCAGCTTGTTTGTCTTTACCCTACCCGCTTTTGTCGGGTGCCAGGAAGGCCGCCCCTTCTTGTCTCATCAGGGCTTAGGCGGACGAAGTCAAACTACAACACTGCAGGCCCGTCAATTACAAGAACGTGAGCGACGTTTAGGGCAGCTTGATCAGGACAATTTGGATTTGCAGATGCGGTTGGCCCAGGACCAGCAACGTACCCAGCAAATGGCGGAGCAGATCCGGCTGTTAAGACAACAGTTGAATGAAACGGCTTCTTTGGCCCGACAATGGCAACAAGCAAAGCAGGATGCTGACAAGAAAGTTGACCGACTTACAGCAGCAACACGTGCACGCGGGGGTGCGACGATCCGAGCCAATCGTAGTGGTGGCCAGCCTCTTCAGATGATCACCATTCCAGGATTGGAAGTGCGCCGCGATGCCGATGTAATTCGTGTCGCGTTACCGGCTGATCAACTATTTCACTCCCGGTCGTCACAGCTCACACCCGTTGGTGTTGAATTGCTGGACCGAGTTGCCGCTGTCATCACTCGCAACTATTCGGATCACCATATCGGCATAGAAGGTCACACCGATAACGCTCCTTTGGTGGGAGGGATCAGCCCTCATCAGTTGGCCGCGGCCCAGGCGCAAACCGTGTTGAAGCAATTCTCCAGCGGGCAGCGTTTTCCCACGTACCAGATGATGACAGTTTCCCACGGCGCGAACCATCCGCGCGTTTCCAACGCGACGCCGATGGGGCGGGTAAAGAACCGCCGCATCGAGATTGTCATTTATCCGGATCGGTCATCTTAGCTCTGGAATCGACCCTTACCGTCTCAAAAGTATCGCGGACTTGACCGCTGCTGGGTAACCAAGGTTCGTTTGTGAATGGATGTCGCCAGGCTGGATTACTTGACAGATTCTTGCGTTGCTTGTCGTATTGCACCCCAGGTGACGTACAGGAAACTGGTCCCCAGAAACGCCCAGACACCGCCCAGAATGCCAAATCCGAGAATGGCCACGCCGAAATCTTCCCAGGTTGTTTCGGTTGATTCGCTGGTGAAAAAAAAGTAACTGGCGAAACTGATTCCGACCAGGATACCGGTAACCGTGGCAACCGTGACAGACACTCCTAATGCACGACGCCGGCTGAGCCGAGTGATAGGGGCGAAGTCACCCTGGCCGAGCGGCTTTTCTTGTCGCCCTGCAGCCGGTATTGGAATGCCCTCTTCATCGACGGGGAAGTTGCCACTTTGCCGTAGCTGTGTTCCCCATGCATTTCCAATCACGTGCGCGGCAATACAGAGTAAGCCGAGTAACGCCGCGAAGCCGCCATAAGCGCCGAAATACCGAGTCGCTGCGAAAATTCCGCCAACCAGGCTCACCGTCAGGAACAGGAATACCAATCCAAACTGGGGTTTGGGTAGTCCGCGACGTCGGTCATCGAGAGGAGGCGGTGTCATCAATCATTGCACGGCTACGTCAGGGTGACATCACAGAGTGTGATGCAATCGACCCTGCAAGGGTTCGAGTATTGTAACGAGCGATGAACTTGGTTGAAGTATGCTGGGTTTTCTCACTAGGGAACCAGGCAAACGGAGGCCTTTTTCAGCTTGCCTCATTGTCGAGTAGTTCCTGCCAGGAATTGGACAGCGGCGCTGTCTTGCGTTTGTGCGTATTGGTCATGGGATGGCGGAATGCGATACTGCGCGCGTGCAGCCCGATCCACTTGTCTCGTTTGTGCTGGACGGGTGGTCCAAACGGCGTTGTCGCTCCATATTGGTGATCACCCAATATGGGGAATCCGCGTGACGAAGCCTGCAGTCGAATCTGATGAGTTCGCCCTGTCTCTAATTCAATTTCCAGCCAGGCCCAGTGGTTAGATTGCCGTAGCACCCGAAAATGAAGTATTGCTTTTCGACCATCCGGATGCCCTTGATCCAGGATTTCAGCCTGGGCGACTCCGGGGATTTTTCTCATCCAGTCGACCCAAGTTCCGTTCTTCGCGGGTAAATGGCCTTCGACAATCGCCCAGTATTTCTTGGTGATGGTTCGACCTTGAAATTGCTCTGCGAGCCGCCGTGTTGCACGGATGTTACGGGCAAACAGCATGACACCGGAAACAGGTCGGTCAAGCCGGTGTGGCACGCCCAGATAGGGCTGGCCGGGGTGATTTTCGCGTTGTTTCAGGAAACGCTTGATACGCTGTTCCAGACTGTCGTATTGGGGCGGTGCTTGGGTAGGTATGCCAGCGGGCTTCGCGATGACCAAACATGGTCCATCTTCGTCGAGTATTTCAAATCCGGGGGAGGTGTCTGACACGGGTGGGATTCCGTCAACGTCGACAGTGGTAGTAGATTGCCGGGGGGAAGTTCGACCATACAGGCGAGCTTGCTTCGACATTGCTAAAGTATTTCTCAAGACGACGGCGGAAACGGCGAGCTGCGGGTAGTAAGAGACCTTGTAGATACCCAAACGTTACAAATTGTCCACGTTTGCGCAGCACAGTCATCATCGCATCGAGGTATCTTTCCTGGTCCTGATCGTGAAAGACAGCCCACGGTAAACCACTGACAATCGCGTCGACCTGACCAATATCGTGTTGTGCGCAGATGGATTCGACGTCGGCGACGTTCCCGTTACAGATTGTTGCTTGTGGAAATTGAGTCGCGAGTAGCTGAGCAAATTGCGGACTTAGTTCAATCGCGAGGAAACGGCTATCCGGGCTAATTTGCTGGATAATCTGCCCGGTGAAGGCTCCTGTCCCGGGTCCGTATTCCAGTGTTACTTCGACGTCGTTCCAATCAATACTGTTGACCATGCGCTTTGCTAGTTGGGGCGAACTTGGTAGCAGAGCTCCAACCGCGCGAGGCCGAGAGAGAAACTCCCGGAAGAATTTCGCGTAATACTTGTTTTTCATCACATCGCTACATCGCTCGAATGTGTCCTCAGCGTGAGAAATGTTGGCCACCTATCTTGGTGGGTGCTGCCAAATTGCAACGCTGCTGGTTGTTGGTGTTTGCAGGATCGCGGTTTGGCAAGATTGTGGTTTGGCAGCGGACCACCCTTAGAAACCAATTGCACTACAGTTCTCATCGTAACACGCTACGGGTGTGTTGATAGCGGGGCTCGGGAGAGTTCTAGGATGCGTGTTACTGTTGATGGCCTCCTCCCCTAAAACTGATCCAGTTGGAGTGAGAGAATCTTTTCGGGCCGCAGGCCCAAAGAGGATTCTTTTGGATGAGTCAGAAACGACATACGGTGGATCAGATCATTACGAAGTTACGTCGAGCGGAGGTTCTCCTCGGCAAGGGTATGAAGGTGCCCGAGGTCTGCCAGCAGTTGGAGATTGCTGAACAGACCCATTGCTGCTGGCGACAGAAGTACGGCGGCATGCAGCCGGAGATGG
>PAQH01000076.1 GCA_002709225.1 Planctomycetaceae bacterium | reverse complement strand
GTCGTGCATTCTCTTTTTCGAGCGCCTTGAATTGCTTCGCCATCTCCGGCTGCATGCCGCCGTACTTCTGTCGCCAGCAGCAATGGGTCTGTTCAGCAATCTCCAACTGCTTGCAGACCTCGGGCACCTTCATTGCCCTTACCGAGAAGAACATCCGCTCGACGTAACTTCGTAATGATCTGATCCACCGTATGTCGTTTCTGACTCATCTAAAAGAATCCTCTCCGGGCCTGCGGCCCAAAAAGATTCTCTCACTTCAACTGGAGCAGTTTTAGGGGAGCAGGTCAGCTGACATTTTTCTCGTGAAGCGCAACAAGAATCTGGATAACGTTCGGTCTCCTGGTGTCACGTAAAGCATCGTGCGGTTTCCCACAACATTCTGTACTTCTCCGTGCGAGTTCCCATCACTTGGCGTACGAGATGGTTGAAATCAGCCACTCCTGAACCCCATCTGCGGCCCCCTATCCAGCTGCACCTTAGCGATCCGGTGCGGTCAGCATGATCCAGTTCCGGACACAGACTGACGTAACTTCACACTTCCGGATCGCCGCGAAGCACCCCCGGGTTTCCCGGAAAACAAGCGGTTTCTTGAAGCAGATGGCAGGGGCTGGAACCATCGACTGGTAATTGGGCACCCTGATCGACGTCTGGCCGGCGCTCTGGCAGTCAAGCCGCTCTCGGTTTCTGGCGATCATCAGTCTCAAGAGGAGCGCCCCTGCGATGCGGCGATGGCTAGTGTCGAGGGTCGGGTCCACAAACTGATGTTAGGCGTGCCAGCCTCTAGATTGCTGGCGTCTGGATGCGCCAACCGAAAGAGCTGGACACGAAACGACTAACGATGGGTCTGGTCGGCTGTGCGGATGCAGTCGATGATCGGCCAACCGCTGATAGCGCGTCACCATCGACGCCAACAAACTCGCAAGTCAAGGCCGCGAATCGGTTTGCCCAAGCTGCGGACTTTCCCGCTCCAGGCTGAACCAGTGACCAATCAACTTACTTTCAACGGCCGCAAGGTGAATAGCCTCGATGGCCGCAACAATGAAGCCTCGCATAACGCAGACCCCTAATCCTGTATCGACATGCTAGAATGCGAAAGACAACCAGCCCACAGGATATGCGAGCCTGACGATTAACATGCCCCGCCTGCCACAATTTCTCACCACTTGTTTCCTGTTCGCACACGCAGCGATGACGACTGCGGACGAGATTGATTTTGCCCGTGATATCCGCCCAATATTGAGCGATAACTGTTACCATTGCCACGGTCCAGACGAACGAGCACGGGAAGCTGATCTTCGGCTCGACACAAAGCAAGGGCTATTTCGACGTGTCGATGGGACAACAGTTGTCGCACCCGGAAACGTCAGCGAAAGTGAACTGATTCGCCGGGTGACGAGCAACGATGGCGATGAACGCATGCCCCCGCTGGGTTCCAATAGGTCGCTAACGTCACAACAAGTTGAACTGTTAAAGACGTGGGTTGAAAGCGGCGCGGTTTGGAAAGGTCACTGGTCCTTTCAACCCATCACGCAGCCGAAAGTGCCGGACGGCGAAAGAGCGATTGACTACTTCGTGGGCAGGCGGCTAAAGCAAGAAGGGTTGCAGCCGTCGTCGGAGGCTTCCAAGGAACGTTTATTGCGGCGCGTGACGTTTGATTTGACAGGATTGCCGCCGACGATTGCAGAGCTTGATGCGTTCTTATCTGACGAGTCACAAGAGCCTTTTGAAAAGGTCGTCGATCGATTGCTGAAATCACCTCATTACGGTGAGCGAATGGCTTGGGAGTGGCTTGATGCGGCGCGCTACGCAGATACAAATGGCTTTCAAGGCGATCGCGAGCGGACAATGTGGCCGTGGCGAGATTGGGTCATTCGAGCATTCAACAAGAACATGCCTTTCGATCAGTTCACGGTTTGGCAATTGGCGGGTGATTTGCTTCCAGAGGCCACCATCGAACAGCGGCTGGCGACAGGCTTCAACCGTAATCACATGATCAACGGCGAAGGTGGGCGGATCCCGGAAGAAAACCGTATCGAATACGTCTTTGATCAAATGGAAACGATGGGGACAGTCTGGATGGGCCTCACCTTGCAATGCTGCCGCTGTCACGATCACAAGTTCGATCCGCTCACTCGTCGCGAGTATTACCAACTCTTTGCTTTCTTCAATCAAACACCTGTCAACGGCGGTGGCGGAGATCCGCAGACAGCGCCTAACTTGGCCTTCGCTTCGCCGGAGCAAGAGACTCAACGAGCGCGGCTGCATCGCGAGACCGACAATGCTCGTGCGTTGATTGAGCAAGCCGAAAAGACGTTGCTCGACAAGAACAGCAACGGACAGCCAAGCGATGAGGAAATTACGCAGATACGCGACATCCTTACCAATCCGGTGCTGCAACGGAATAACGAACAGTTTGCCACAATGGAGAAGTTTGGCGACAAGCATGCTCCCGAATATGCGAAGCTCGTTCGGGCATTTCGAGCAAAACGCAAGCAACGTGACGACCAATATCGCAGCCTGCCGCGCGTGATGGTGATGCAGGACATGGCAAAGCCACGCAAAACGTTCATGCTAACTAAGGGCGCCTACAATCAACCCACCCAAGAAGTCACCTCGGATACGCCTGCGATTTTCCGACCGTTGCCGACCGCTGCCCCAAAGAACCGGCTCACACTGGCGAAGTGGCTGGTAGATCCACTACACCCACTCGCTGCGCGCGTCACCGTCAACCGTCATTGGCAGATGTTCTTCGGCGCCGGTCTCGTGAAGACCAGCGAAGACTTTGGTTCCCAGGGAGAACGTCCCTCCCATCCAGATCTGCTCGACTGGCTTGCCAGCCAGTTCGTGCAAAGCGGCTGGAACCTAAAACAGCTTCACAAGACGATCGTGATGAGTGCGACGTATCGACAAACTGCCAAGGCTTCGCGCAACTCGATCGCTTATGATTCGGAAAACCGCCTGCTATCGCGCGGCCCGCGTTTCCGCATGTCATCCTGGATGATCCGTGATCACGCCTTATCGACAAGTGGTTTACTGGTCGACAAGCTTGGCGGTCGGCCTGTCAATCCGTACCAACCCGCCAACGTTTGGGCCGAAGCGACGTTCGGCAAGAAGAAGTACACGCAAGGCAAAGGGAAAGATCTCTATCGTCGCAGCCTCTATTCCTTTTGGCGACGGATCGTCGGTCCGACGATGTTCTTCGACGAAGCCAAGCGCCAAACCTGTTCAGTCCGCCCCGGCCGTACCAACACTCCGCTGCACGCCCTGACAACGATGAACGACATCACCTACGTCGAAGCCGCACGCGCTCTGGCTCAGCGGGTAATGAAGTTCCGCGACCAAGATGCAGGTCGTATCGAGACCGTATTCCGCCGTGTCACCTCCCGCAAGCCAACTGGAGTCGAAAGCGGCATCCTGCTAACTCGACTGAATCAACTAAAATCCCAGTATGCCGCCGACCCAGACGAAGCGCGACAACTCCTCGCCGTTGGCGATTCACCACGCGATGAGAAGCTCGACCCGATCGAACATGCTGCATACACAGGGTTGTGTTCGTTGATACTCAATCTGGACGAAGCGTTGACCAAGTAGCTGGCAGATACGATCTGTTTTCAGGCTGACTGCCGAGGCTTGCATGCCCCGTGTTATCCGCAGCGAAGACCGACTGAGAAGTACTAGAGTAGCGAGCGTTACTAATATCAAGCGTTACTAGAATCAAGCGTTACTAGAAGACAGTGCAGATTCAAACAGAAAGGGCGCGTCTCGGTAACCGAGATGACAATGACACGGCATGAATCTAGATAAGCAACGACAAGCATTTCAAACCCGTCGGCAATTTTTCGGGCGCAGCGCTGTCGGAATTGGGACGGCTGCTTACGCATCACTATTAAATCGCGAAGCGGTAGCAAAATCGGCCAATCAAGATGCGCGTCACTTCGGCGGCTTACCTCACCTTCCGCACCACGCTGCGAAGGCAAAGCGTGTCATTTACATGTTCATGAATGGCGCCCCGACACACACCGATTTATTCGATTACAATCCGCTTCAACAAAAGATGCACGGGGAGCCAATTCCCGAATCGTATTTCAAGGGAAAGCGATTTAGCACGATGACCGGCAACCCAGCGGGCAAGAAGGTGCTTGCGCCGGTCGAGCCTTATCGGCAATATGGCGAGTCTGGTGCGTGGGTCAGTGACTTCATGAAGCACACCGGTGGTGTGGCGGATGATGTGTGCTTTATCAAAAGCATGCACACCGAACAAGTGAATCATGCACCTGCCGTGACATTCTTCTTGAGCGGCTCCGAGATGGCGGGACGGCCGACCTTGGGCGCGTGGTTGAGCTACGGACTTGGCAATGACACCGACAACCTACCGTCTTTCACGGTGATGACCTCGGTCAGTAAAGGGACAACTTGCGGGCAGATTTTTTACGATTACTACTGGGGCAGCGGATTTCTGCCGTCGCGGTTTCAAGGCGTCAAATTCCGAGCTGGTGGCGATCCGGTGTTGTATTTATCGAGTCCGTCAGGTGTAACTCGCAAGATTCGTCGGGGAATTCTCGATGACTTGGCGAAGTTGAACGAACTGCAATACCAGGAGTTCGCTGATCCGGAGATTCAGACACGCATCGCCCAATACGAGATGGCCTACAAAATGCAGGCCAGCATCCCGGAACTGACCGACATTTCGGACGAGCCGCAACATGTGCTCGACATGTACGGGCCTGACGTGAAAGAACGTGGGACGTTCGCACATCATTGCCTGATGGCTCGGCGACTGGCCGAGCGGGGGGTCCGCTTTATACAGCTGATGCACGCCGGCTGGGATCAGCACGGCAGCTTGACCACCGAGCTCTATAATCAAACACGCGACACGGATCAGCCGTCGGCGGCTCTGTTACGCGACTTGAAACAGCGAGGTATGCTCGAAGACACGCTACTTATTTGGGGCGGTGAGTTCGGCCGGACTCCCTTCTTGCAGGGCGACATCAACAACCGACCCAAGTGGGGTCGCGACCACCATCCTTACGCCTTCACGATCTGGATGGCTGGCGGCGGTATCAAGCCGGGCATTACCTACGGTGCGTCGGATGATCTTGGCATGAACGCCGTGCAAGATCGCGTCCACGTCCATGACTTTCAGGCCACGATCCTGCACCTACTGGGTATCGATCATGAGCAGCTCACGTTCAAACATCAAGGCCGGCGTCATCGACTGACGGATGTGCACGGAAACGTCGTACACGGCATCTTGGCATAAGTCCTATCGGCCAACTCTGCCCCGGCCCCACGTCCGGCCACTGATGATGGCAACGTCGGATGTGGTTTATCGGTCACCAGGCTGATCGACCATCGGCGCGGTAAACTGACCACCAGCACACAACGTATCGCTGCAAGGTTTGAACGCATCAACAGTGACTGTTAGAGTGTGATAGTGCGGATCAGTTGGAGCCGCTACCCGTCAAGACTGGGCAGGAATGCCCGACCTGCAAACTCGATTGAATGAGGCCGACGCGTGAAGGGGATCGTCTGTTTCGGACTCTTGACCATTGCCTCACCGCTGCTCGCTGCCGATCGGGAGGCCGACTACCAGCGTGATGTAAAACCGATCCTGCACAGCCGCTGCTACGCCTGTCACGGGGCGCTCAAGCAGGAAGCGGGGCTGCGCCTCGATTCGGGGCGATCGATTCGCGCGGGTGGTGAAAGCGGTCCCGCGATTGTCGTTGGCAACGCCACGGCCAGTCTGATCGTGCAGCGCGTCAGTACTGCCGACGCCAACCACCGAATGCCACCGCAAGGGAAGCCGTTAACTGCCGAGCAGATCCAAGCGATCAAACACTGGATCGCTCAGGGCGCACCATCGCCGTCCGCAGAACGTCCTGACACGGATCCACGATCACATTGGGCATTTCGAAGTCCACAGCGCCCGGAAGTTCCAGACTTCATCGACGCGGCGACCAAAGGCTGGGTCCGTAATCCAATTGATGCTTTCATTGTGGCGGGACATCGTCGGCAGGGGCTAACGCCGCAGCCACCGGCGCATAAAGCAGCGCTGCTGCGCCGAGTCTACTTGGATTTGATCGGCTTGCCCCCGACACGACAGCAACTCAACGCGTTCCTCAAAGACAATTCGCGCGACGCTTATAAGAACGTCGTCGACCGCTTGCTCGCCAGTCCGCAGTATGGTGAACGTTGGGGCCGGCATTGGATGGACGTTTGGCGGTACAGTGATTGGTACGGACGCCGGGCGGCCAACGACGTGCGCAATAGTTCGCGGCAGATCTGGCGATGGCGCGATTGGATCATCCGGTCGCTCAACGAGGACAAGCCGTACGGCCAAATGATCAGCGAAATGCTGGCAGGTGATGAGATCGCGCCAAACGATCAGGACGTAGTGGTTGCCACCGGCTTCATTGTGCGAAACTGCTACCGTCTTAATTTCCATACGTGGAAACAGGACATGGTCGAACACACCGGCAAGGCGTTTCTGGGTCTAACATTCAATTGCGCCCTTTGTCACGACCACAAATACGACCCGATTACGCACGAAGACTATTTTCGCTTCCGTGCGTTTTTCGAACCGTTGCGTCTGCGGCACGACCGCATGCCGGGGGAACTCGATCCCGGTCCCTACATCGAATACGATTTTGACAGCGACGGACATCGGCCTGTCCAAGGCGGTCTGGCTCGCGTCTACGACGACAAACTGGCGCTCACCACGCCGATGTATCGACTAGGCGATGCCCGCGATCTGATCGAGGACAAGCCGCCGGTGTCGGCCGGTATCCCCACGTTTTTCGGCAGTCAACCGCTGGAAATCGAACCGGTCGATCTGCCGCCCCCGGCCTGGTATCCGGGCGTCAAACCGTTCATTCAAGAGGAAGAAATCGCCAAACGAGCAGCGGCGGTGAAAGAGGCCGAAGAGTACCTCACAAAGTCGCGACACCGCGCTGCCAAATTACCGGGCAAACTGAAGCAACAAGAAGCCGCTTTGAGAAAAGCAAAACAAGTGCTCGCCCGGTCCGCGGCAAACGCGCCGAGCACGGCCAAACGCGCCGTGGCCTCCGCCGAACTGGCGGAGACGCTGTCTGAACACACAATTGCCTACTGGCGTTTCGAAGGCGACGACAGCGTCGGTGCGTTCTTGACTGATTCGAGTGGTCACGGCCACACATTGCGCCGCGTCACCGACGGCGGCACACCGGTGAGTCGCGCGCCGGTGGGCGCGAACACGCGCGGGCCGGTCTCACCCACAACTCCGTCCGATGCCGGCTCGTGGTTTGTGGCCTCGCTGCCCAATGGATCAGTGAATCAGCAGGCGGCACGTTTTCAACAGAACAACCGAATTGCCTACCTCGCGGCGCCAGGAACACCCGAGTTACATGCTCCGCAATTCACACTGCAAATGCTCTTGAATCATTCGTCGGCTCGGCAGGGAGTCAATTGCACGATTGCCGATTACGAAGGAAGCTGGTGGTTCTATCACCGCGGGCTCAATTCGAAGGAGAGTGAATTGCGCCTTGTCCTGTGGAACCCCGACACCGACTACCTGGACGTTGTCACCGGAACAGAACTCGCACTTAAGACAAACACCGATTACTACATCGCGGTGGTGCTCGATGAAAATGACATCTCGTTCTACGTACGGAACTTATCGACAAAGGGCCCTTTGCAAATCGCGACATTCGATCGCCGCCAAGGGATCCGCCGCGGTGGTGGTTCCGCCGATTTGACCGACCTGCGTAAGCCCGACCCCAAGACGCCGCTTCGAATCGGGAATTCGACGGGCGGAGGTGCACGCTATCAGGGCTTGCTCGACGAAGTTCGCTACTGCCGCGTGGCATTCACGGCCGACCAAATTGGCGTACTCGCCGCGTTGTCTCCCGAACAACGCCAGCTGGCCGCGGTCCGGCAGGTCGAAACAAGCATTCGTCAATTGCTCGAGCAACGGGTTGAGACCGAGGCTGCCGTGCGACTCGGTAACGCAACATTCGCGCACGCGCGTGCCGAATTGGAAGGAATCCGCGCGCGGATTGCCGCAGACAATGCGCGACACCAGAAGGGCGGGCAAAGTGGAAACGAACTGGCGAACGTGGCAGCGATCGCTGAGCGTCAGGCGGCACTCGCCTGGGCCCAGTTGGAACTGGTTCGGGCGGAGCAGGCGTTGCAAACAACAGCGAAGCAATCCGATGAGACAAAAGCCGCAGAACAAGTGGCTACAGCCCGCCAGAAACGGGACGCGGCGAAAACGTTGTTGCGGGCCGCAGTGAATTCAGACGTTGCCGAATACACTCCGCTCAGCGAACAGTTTCCAAAGCAAAGCAGCGGCGGACGCACCGCGCTAGCCCGTTGGATCGCCAGTCCGAAGAATCCGCTCACCGCCCGGGTGGCCGTGAATCACATCTGGATGCGACACTTCGGCCGACCCCTTGTCGAATCAGTTTATGATTTCGGTCTGAACGGCAAGCCGCCAACACACCCGCAATTGCTGGATTGGCTGGCCGTCGATTTCATGGAAAACCGCTGGCAGATGAAACGGTTGCACCGGTTGATCGTAACCAGCCAAACCTACCAGATGACGTCGGGCGATCGTCCCCCAACGCGTCCGCAAGACAAATCACCTGGGCAGCCAACCCAGGTAAATGCCACGCGGTACGGACCCGACGCCGACCGCTATCTGTGGCGGTTCCCGCGAAGACGAATGGAAGCCGAAGTCATTCGCGACAGCTTGCTGCACCTGTCAGGCAGCATCGACCTAGCACGCGGCGGTCCGGATATCGATACGAGCCTGGGTGATACGGTCAATCGCCGCAGCCTTTATTTCAGCGTGCACCCGGAAGACGGCATGATGCGTTTCATGACGGTCTTCAACCCACCCGACCCCTGCGATTGCTATCGCCGTACGGAGAGTGTCGCGCCGCATCAGGCGCTGGCGATGACAAATAGCCAGCTCGCCGTCAAACAGAGTCGGCTACTGGCCCGCAAACTTTGGTCGGAAATCAAAACTGAACAGCCGCTCGATTCTGATCGGATTCCCGCGTTCATCGAGGCGAGCTTCCAGCACGTACTCACACGTCTTCCGACGGAACAGGAGAAACAGGCGTGCCACGAGTTCGTGATGAACCAAATCAAGTTATTCCGGGAAACCGATCCTGCCCATCTGAAAGCAAACGCAGCAAAGGGTGAGGTGACACCATCGACCGACCCCAGTCTGCGCGCGTTGGAAAACCTGGTCGGTGCCATCTTCAGCCATCATGATTTCGTAACCATTCAATGAAGCCATCGCGGCGAACGATTTGTGAGTCGGTCGGTTGCAGCAAGCCTGATAGGAATTGACATGATGTACCGCCAATCCCCACGCTGCGACCAGGTCCATCGGCGGTCGTTTTTGGCTGACACGGGTCTTGGTTTCGCGGGCCTGGCGTTGGGCGCCACGTTGCACCGTGATGGCATTGTACGTGCCGGCCAAAAGACATCCTCACTTGGGCATGTTCCGCCCAAGGCAAAATCGGTGATCTGGATTTTTCTGTCCGGCGGCTACAGTCACGTCGAGACATTCGATCCCAAACCAGCGCTGACAAAGTACGCAGGCAAGACCTTTTCCGAAACACCGTTTCCGCACCCACAGGATAACCCCGTGTTCGAGAAGCGGTTTCGATCGATTGCCGCCACCGAGGATCGCGACGTCTACAAAAAAATCTATCCAATGCAAGTCGGATTTCGCAAGCATGGACGGAGCGGGATCGAAATCACGAACTGGTGGCCACATCTGGCCACCTGTGTTGACGACATCGCATTTGTCCGCTCGATGTACACCACCGACAGCAACCACGACGCCGAGAACCAAATCCACAACGGCCGCCATCGACTCGACCCCGACCAGCCCAGTATCGGCTCGTGGATCCATTACGGGCTCGGCAGCTTGAACGACAACTTTCCGCAATTCATTGTGCTTGGTGGCCCCACACGGGCGGACACGCGCAAGTCGTTCGGTTCGGCGTATTTGGGCACTCAGTACGACGGGATCCCACTCTCGACCGATCCGAGTCAACCATTGCTTTACGGCCGCCGACCCAATGGCATGCTCGCTGCGGAACAACGCAACCAATACAAGCTGATCGACAAGCTGAATCAACTGAGCTCGGCCACGCACCCCCGTGACCAACAATTGCAGGCCCGAATTCGTGCCTACTCGCTGGCCTTCCGCATGCAAATGGCGGTGCCTGAAGCGCTGGAGCTGTCGAGTGAAACGGCCGCCACGTCAAAGCTGTACGGTCTCGACCAGGATCACACGCGGACGGCGGGCCAAAAGCTGCTATTGGCCCGTCGGTTAATCGAACGCGGAACGCGCTTCGTCCAAATCTATCCGCAACCGTACGGCAAATGGGATTCACACCGAGCACTCAAAACAAACCACGCCACGCTGTCGGCCGAGGTCGACCTGCCCGTTGCCGGTTTGCTGAAAGATTTGAAACGTCGCGGCCTGTGGAATGAGACAATTGTGGTCTTCTGCACCGAATTCGGCCGCACGCCCGGCAAAGAAACGCGCGGCGGCGGCGACGACGGCCGTGACCATCACCCGCACGGGTTTACGATCTGGATGGCCGGGGCCGGCTTAAGGGGTGGCGTTGTCCACGGCGGCACCGACGAACTCGGTTTCCACGCGCTGGACGGCGGCAATTACGTCACCGATGTCCACGCCACGGTGCTACACCTGCTGGGACTCGATCCCCAGCGGCTCGACATCCCCGGTCAGAAGCGGCTCGACATCGATCGAGGTTCTGTGATCAAGAGTATTCTCGCATGACGATGTCAGCAGCGATTCGTTTCCCAAAGCTCTCTCTTGTTGGACGGACCGCATTGCTGCGCGCGCTGATCTTGCTGATTGTGGCAACCGGCGTCGGAGAAACTGGCACAGTCGCTCAGGTTCCGGCACACCTCCTCGAATTCAATCCGCGCATAAAGGAGGCAACGTCACCTGCCAACTGGCGCCTACTCGACCTGGGCAAAGCTGCTGGGGCACCGCTTGCCGGCAACCATTGCTACGGCATCAACGCAGCCGACTTAGACCACGACGGCGACGTGGACCTGATCGTGACCTTCCAAGCAGGCGGCCGGAGGATCGCAAATTCGAACCAACGATACGGTGTCGTCTACTGGCTCGAAAATGTAACAACGCGCAAGAACACGCCGCCGACGTTTCACGCTCGGGTTATCGATGATGAGCAACTTTCACCCAAGGTCGCGCTCATCGGTCCGCCAGCTGATGGCAGGCCGTCAGTCGTTGTTCCCAGCTATTTGTCGGGTGAAACGATTCTCTACCAGTCAACAGCCGAGATGAATTGGACGAAAGTCCGTTTGCGCTCGGACAATCTAAAAGAACCGGTACGGGCCGTCATGGCAGACATCGACGGAAACGGCTCCGACGACATTGTTGTTAGTTCGATCGCGGAAGCGGGTGAACACCTTGTGTGGTTTCGGGCACCGCGCAGCGGCGGGACCAATTGGGAGCCCGTGCCGATCGGCAAACGACTGCCGCCTCTCGTCGGTGTCGACACCGGCGACGTCGATTCAGACGGTGACTTGGATCTCGTCGTCGCGTCGCCACGCTCCACCAGCCCCTGGTTACTGCTCAATCTGGATGGCCGAGGCACTCAATGGAAAAGACAACCGCTGCGCACTCAACCCGCCGATTCAGCCCGTCGGTGGGTGGCCCAATTTTCGCAGCGGACCGTTTCGCAGACCCACGTGCGCTTGACTGACGTCGACAGAGACGGTGACCTCGACTGTATAGAAACCAGCCTCGATTGCGGCTACGTTGCCTGGCGAGAAAACATCGACGGTGGTAAACGCTGGAGATTTCATTCGGTCGCCGGCAAACTACCTAGCGCATATTGTTTCGACGTCGGAGACCTCAACCGAGATGGCCTCCCAGATATGGTGGTACCGTCGGACGGTGCCGGCGGCGTGTTCATTTTTCAGAACAAGCGCCAAGGCGCGGAGTGGGATGTCACACATATCGACAAAGGAAGCGCCGGCCTCACGTGGCCCAACATCATTCACCTGCACGATGTCAACCACGATGGTTGCCTGGACATCCTGGCAACCGACTGGGGCCGCAGAGCAGTTGTTTGGCTTTACCGAGCCTCACAACCAGCTCGCTAGTTTGTTGCGACTCATGCCGCGTCAGGGTTGATGGGCGATGGGGTTCTTGGTGATCGTAATCGGCAAACCGATCACTCGTGACTGACCGTCACCTTGCCAGTCATAGTGGTCGATGTATGTGGCCAGTACTGTATTTGGCCCGATTAGGGCGAGCGAATCCATTCCCGATGCGTTGCCGGTGGCCTCGCAGCGCACCTCATTGGTCCAGATGGTTCCGGTCCCATCGGGATTGAAAACAACACTGCCATCAGGGCGACCACGAATGACCGCAAGCACACCACCCTCGGTCACCACGGCGGTTGGCCAGATACCTGTGACGACCTGGTTATCGACATAGATACGTGCGGGCTCGGCCCACTTACGGCCGTTACAGCGCGACCATGTCACCAGCAGTGGTTCGTCCAATCGTGTGCGATCCAGCTTGTCACGATAGCCATGTAGCCCCGTACGCATGGCCACGAAGAGATCGCCACTCGGAAGCTGAACCATGGTCGCCTCATTTGCCCCCTCTCGACCCTTTTCCGGGTGATAGCAAATCGTGGAGAGATACTCCCAGCTCTTACCCCGGTCGGTGGACCGGATGGCGATCACACGCGTCTTGTACGCTTCATCCGCGATCGGAAAGAGCGGGTTTTCTTCGCGCACCTGATCGCCGTCGAACCAGCCATAGAGAGAAGTCAACAGCGTGCCGTCCTCCAGCTCAATCAATCCACCGTATGCCCAAAAACGCTTTGCTGCCGGAATGTGTACCACAGCTGCAATCGTTTTCGTTGTCTGCCAGTTGTCTGTGGACCTCCGCAGTTGCAGCGTGCCCCGACCTTTCGTCACGACTCCTGGGCCGTTTATGGTGATGATGGTTCCGTCACGAAGCTGCGCGCGGTTGTACCACAGTTCGTCACAAACGTGCCATGACCTACCTTGATCGTCCGAGCGCTTTGCGTTGATGATCCATCTGCCCGCCTTGGTGACGAGCAGGTTGACCCCGCCGCCAGGAAACTTGCCAAGATCGATCTTCTTTCCCACCTTGATTTCCAACTCTGCCAAGGCCGGTCCTGCACCGGAAACAGCGACGATGGTCGGTTTAGCCAGATCTGTAGTCCGGGCCCGCGCCTCACTCGCGTCGCAGGCCAGCCGGAAACCAGTGCCCAACGTCCTCCGAGTGATCGGCATGTGCGGAGTAAACGTGCCACGGACGTCTACATACACGTCGGCACCGAGCAGGCTCGCAGGATAGTTCCATGCTCCGCCTTTCTGCACACCTCCAGGTCGTCCGATCTGCTCGCAGCACTCCGCCACGTTGCCGTGCATATCAGAGAACCCCCACGGATTGGCCGGGTACATGCCCACGGGCGTGGGGTGGCCGATTCGCGAGCCGGCGTAATTCATGAAGCGGGGGTCGGCTCGATTACCCCAATGAAACAGCGTGTTCTGGCCAGCCCGACAGGCGTACTCCCATTCGTAGACTTCCGGCAACCGATACGTCCGGCCTTCCTTTTTCGATAGCCATTTGCAGAACGCGATCGCGTCGTGATAGTTCACGCCTGCAACTGCGTGGTCGTCTCGTCGAAAGCCTGCCAGCTTGAATGCCGACCCAACACCCGTGTTCACACCGGCCGCCTTCCAAGTCGCAACGTCACCGATTTTGATTCGGTCCATGTCAAACAACTCTCCACCGGGTTCACGATGTCCGGTCTCCTTGAGGAACTGCCGATAGATACCGTTGGTGACGGGGAATTCGGCGAGACAGAAGTCCACCGGTAGCTTTACACGATGTGCCACGGGCGGTCGCTCTAACGCTCCCGACACCTCGACAGCCGCCTTTTTGTAATCCGCGAAAGACGGCGTCCAAGCACCAAACGACTGAGCCTTGACGACAATCATTTTCATGCCAAGCGAGTTAACAAAGAACGCGCCGGTCGGAGCCGCAAATGATCGTGTGCAAACCATCAGGAGACTGGCAGCCGTGAATAGCACTATGAAATCGACACGCCGTTGAGACATAGAGAAGCTCCGCTGAGTGACGCATATTGTGTTACGGTAACGCCGGTTTCCAGGCGACAGCTTGGAGTCGCATCCCGCGACCGGCGCGATGAACACAGAGAGTCAGAATACGCCCGTTTTCCAGTGCCACGCTGTCGGACAGATAAGCTCCCTGACCCGTAGGCGCTTCGCCGGGTGGCACCTGTCGGCTGAGAACGTAAACGTCCTTCTCCCAGGTCGCTCCTTCGTCACGGCTAATGACAGCGCGCGTGCCATCGACGTAATACCAGTTGGAATGCGGGCTCCGACCCGGGGCCGTATCGTGCAAATACTCCAGTACCACTGCTCCGTCGTCAAGTTGTGTCAAGTTCGCCCCGCCCGGCTGGAGTTTGCCCGTAACGTCGCGCTCCTTGGTCCACGTGTTACCGTCATCAGTTGATTCCGCCAGAAACAGCTTGTTGGCAACGCCGATTTTGAGCTTGAATACACAAGCCAACAGCTTGCCAGACGACAGCCGCAAGAGACGCGTTTGTCCCGCCAACCCACACAACTCGGTGCGCCCCCGCCACGACTTGCCGCCGTCCGTCGATCGCAGGACAAATGTAGTGGCTTCGACCGGTCCTTGCTTTCTGTGCCTGTCGGGTCCGGTTTGCCCACCCCATAACTGTAGCGCAAGTAACAGAGTACCGTCCGGCAACTCGACGAGGTTGTGACCCCGTCCAACCAGATTCGTATAGGGTGCGATGGCCAACTCCGCCCGCTGAACACGCCACGTTTTCCCGAAATCCGTTGACCGCGCTAGATACAGGACGCGATGCGGATCACCAACCGGTTCGAACAGCACCACGAACGTGTTATCACGCAGAATCTTGAAAGCCACGAAACTGCCCCAACCGGGGATCGACAACTTGTTGCGCTGCCAAGTTATTCCCTGGTCGGTACTGCTCAGCATGATTTGCCCGAGCAGGTTCCCGGTGCAATAGATGTCGCCGCTTTCCGTCCGCTCGGTCGCAGCGCTGTTCCGCGAATAGTGAATCGCGGAGTGCCTTGCGCCACGCGACGGCGGGAGCGAGTCGACTCGCGTGACCGGAAGCTGACGCGTGCTTCCATCCGCGGCGATTACCGGGATGTCTGCTTTCTGAACCGCAATGGTGTCAACGACGGGCACAGGTACTTTCCCGGCACCACCGCGATAGGCCAACTCGGGCTTGTTCTTGGGCAACGGTCGCCAGTGAACCGCCTGGATTTGCCCGCGATGCGGGCACATCGTGATCAAGCCCCCATCTTCGGCCGCGATACTGCCGGGGTAATTTTCACCGTCGCTGAGGATGTACTCTTCCGGCTCCCACGTCTTACCTTCGTCGTAGCTGACGCGCGCCCGGATGCTGATATCGGCAAGCGGGCCGCCTCGGTAACGATGCAAGTACTGGCATACCAGAACGCCGTCCGTCGTGTATGTCAGGTCGCCCGGACACTGCATAAAGTTTGACACCCGCGTTTCATTGATCCATGTGTAGCCCTGGTCGTACGATTCGGAAACAAACACATTCTTGATGCGATTGGCGTCCTCCCCATCCTCTATGATCCCATCACCCATGACCGGCGTATATCCGTATCGCTGTTTAAGCTCCAGCACGCTCGCCGGGTCGCCTGGAGCACGATGCCAGCGCTGTTTGCGCACTGCAGCCATCAGCTTTCCCGACGGTAAAGCCAGCAGATGCACTTCACCGCCGAGACCGGGAATCCTGCTAGGGTCGCCCCACGTCCGTCCGCCGTCTCGCGACCGGTAGAGGTAAAGAACTCCACCGCGCAAATAGGCCGGCAGCAGCTCTCCGTTCTCATCATGAACGCCGTCGTTGCTCATCCGTACATCGAGTGTCAGCAAGAGCGTACCGTCCGCCAGCTGAATCATGTCGGCGTTCCAGCCCATAACGAGTTTGAAAGGAGTGATCCGCATCTCAATTCGCTGCGCGTCCCACGTCCTACCGTAATCCGTTGATCGAGCGACCCACATCTCGCGATGCGCGCGCAGCGGCGATGGCATGTACGCGATCACAAAAGTGTCGTCGTGCAGAATCGTAAAGGCTGAGACGAACGCTAGGTTCTCCGCGGTGTACGGCGAGCTGCTCCATTGGTGGCCACGATCGGTTGAACGAAACACACGATCATTGAGATTGGGCCCCATCACAAATAGATCACCGTTGTTTGCTCGCCGAATGTAGCGGCAGTAGCCGGCGTTCACCCGATTCGATCCGATATTCACACGTTTGGCCGGCAGGTATGCGACCTTCCCACGCTGCGTTACAGCAATGCGCTCACCGTTCTCATCGGGGTTCAAGTCAACCAGGCCCGCAATCGCATCGCCTGCAAACACTGACAACAAAATTACAACCGTTCCGGTCATGCGCGTGAACATCGTTGTTCCTTCCTGTGATTAACACCTACCATGGAGATGGCGAAGGCAACTGCTGTCCTGCCAGGTACGACGACGGGTCCAATAGTCGATAGAGAATCCGCACTTACCGGTGCCGTAAATGTACACGCTTCGTCGCTCGACTTCCTGTTGGGGGCGCGTCGACCCTGCTGGAAAATCTGCACATTTCACGGACTTTTCAACCGTACCTCGGCAAGCTGACGGTGAATTCCGCCAATCTTGGCGTCTCCCTCGTGGTCAATGTACCATGCAAAAACGACGCGACCACAATCCGCCAGAATCCACAATCCGTCGGAATAAGGTCCAGCCAACGAGGAGCCTCGAGCTCGGCGGCACCCAGATCACCGGAACGGGTGACGGGCTTCATGATTGGACTCGGTTCTTGATCGTGAATCCGACGACAGGGCGTTTGTTCCATTTCGCAACCGTACACGAAACCCTGCGCTCCGAACGACGCCTCAGCTCAGTGCGCATGCCGCTGCCAAATGATCCCAAATCGTGATCAATACCAGTACGACTCCTCCACCCGCTGCCGGCTATAATCACGCCATGGCTGACACGCTGACTCTGCCTACGTTGCTGAACGAACCCGTCTCGGCTTGAACTACTTTCGCTAGGAGACCAACAATGAGGCATCCCGCTATCGGCCTTTGGGCCGGCCTGCTTGGTCTAGTTCCGCTCATTCCCGCGGCGGCCTGGTCGGCCAATCTTAAGCCGGAGGGATTTGGAGCCGCGTCGAAGGGTGGGGCTGGTGGCAAGGTCATCACCGTAACGACACTCGCCGATGACGGGCCGGGTTCGTTCCGCGCGGCGCTCGCCAACAACCAGCCGCGGATCATTCGGTTTGGCGTTGAGGGGACCATCGAGTTGCGTCGGCCAGTCGTCGCACGATACGGTCGTGTCACGGTCGATGGGACGACTCCGGCGGACAACGCAATCACGATTGCCAGACACGGTGTCTGGTTTCTCGACCAGAGCAGCGACATCATCCTGCACAACTTGCGGCTGCGCCCGACCGCAGGCAAGGCAAA
Source organism: Planctomycetaceae bacterium (assembly GCA_002709225.1). GTDB lineage: Bacteria > Planctomycetota > Planctomycetia > Pirellulales > Pirellulaceae > UBA9264. Next base: position 10,006 of record PAQH01000076.1, on the reverse strand, counting down.
CGGCGATGGGCTGCTGTTCAACGGACAGAACGAGCGTGTGCTGATCGATCACTGCTCGGTAATGTGGGGGACGGATGAGAACATCGACACCTGGGGACGCGTAAAGGATCTGACGTGCCAATGGACGATCATCGCCGAGGGCCAACGATATGGCGATCATCAGAAGGGCAAGCATAGCATGGGTTGGCTCTGCGGCCGCCGCAACGATCGCTTCACAATTCATCATTGCTTGTTTGCTCACAACGCCGACCGATCGCCGCTGTTATCGGGCGGCACGTTCGACCTGGTCAACAACGTGATCTACAACTGGGCCGGTGGCAGCAACGCGGTAAAGCTCCTCGATGGAGCGCAGGCCAACGTGGTCGGGTGCTCCATTCTTCCTGGCCCCGAATCGGGCGGTGGTGGAGTTATCTATCTCAGCCGCAAAGAACCCGCCGCGCGTGTGTTCGCGTCGGGAAATGTGACTCCTTTCGCGAAGACAGGGAATGAGGATGCCCGGTCGAGCGTACAGGCGGGAACTGTTTTCCCCGCGCCGGCTTCACAGATCGAGGAAAAGCCGTTCCCCGCGCCGACTGTGACGGCGCAACCAGCGAATAACGCGTTTGAACTTGTGCTGAAACATGCGGGACCGTTACGGCGCGATGCCGATGAAACACGCATAGTTCAGGAAGTTCGAGAAAGGAGTGGTCACGTGGGACGTCGCAACGAAGAAGTCAATGTCGCGGATCGGTTGCACAGTCGCTTGCCGAAGCACGAACTTGACGCCACAGCAAAGAAGTTTGCCGGCCGCGTCGGTTTTTTTGTCCGCGATCTCGCCAGCGGTGCCGATTACGGCTGGAACCCCGACGAGCGATTTCCGCCGGCCAGCGTAATTAAGTTGCCCGTGATGATCGAACTGTACCGTCAGGCCGCCGCTGGACGGCTCGACCTGGACCAAAGACTGCGGCTGCCTACCGACATTTCGACGCACGGCACTGGCGTTCTCAAGAAAAGAGACCGGCCGGTCGAACTGCCCGTTCGCGAATACGCCGATCTGATGATGATCCACAGCGACAACATGGCTACGGACTTCATCATCCGCACGGTCTCGACCGCGACAACCAACCGGTTCCTCGACGCGCAGGGTCTGCGCAACATGCGCGTGTCGCTAGAGCTGGGCCGCTGGCACTACATTGTCTGCGGTATCCCCGACCTGCCGATCACAATCGAAAACGACGAGCGGCTGATCGAACAGATTAAGTCCGGTCGCATGGACAACCAGGGGCTGGGCTATTCGGACTCGCTGCAGAACAACGTCTGCGCTCCGCGTGAAACCGTGCTGCTGCTGGAACGGCTTTATAAGGGTCAACTCACCAGCGAAAAACACAAGCAGGCGATTCTCGGTCCCATGCGGGCATCTACTCACAAAGACACAATCGCGCGTCACGTGAAGGACGGGATCCAAGTTGCCAACAAATACGGCGGCAGCCAGCGCATCTCCGCCGATGCCGGCATCGTCGAAATCACCGACCGCCCCATCGCCATCGCTTGTTTCGCCTTGGCGAACGATCAGGCCGATCGATCGGGTCGAGAGGTCCTCGCTGAGATGTGCCGCCTGGCAATCACAGCGTTGGCGCCAGATGCGGTCAAGATCGAAAGGTAGGACGCCCTACAAACTCCTCGTTCGTCACGATTGACCGTCTCTGATTGTGCCAGCCTGGATGGTCACCGAGCCTGGAAATCTCGACGGCGACCCGATTGTGAAGATGATTGAAGACAGCGCAGCTGCACGTGCAACGCGCATGCTGGCCGTTGCGCTTTGCACACACGCATCCCTTGACTGAATGATTCCGCCTTGTAGGCTGGCGGGAAATCAAACTTTCTACCAGCATCGCTAGTCCTAGCTGGCATGCTCTTGGCGATTTCTCTGAGAATGCAGGCGGTGTTTCTCTCCAGCAGCGGCAGCGAAAACTGGAAATGTCTTGAATTCTGGTTGGCCAAAACGACGATCGCCATCCACAGACAACGTCGGCCTCGACCCGATGGTTCTTCCTCGCGCCTCGACTGGGCAGTGCTGGGGCTCGCCCTCGTGCCGCTCGCGGGAGTTCTCCCCGTCAGCGCCGATCCCCGTCCCAACATCATTCTCGTCCTCACCGACGATCAGGGCTACGGCGATCTGGGTGTGCACGGCAACGCGAGAATCTCGACGCCAAACCTCGATGCCTTCGCGCGCGAGTCTCTCGAGATGACTCGCTTCTACGTCGAGCCGGTCTGCTCGCCGACCCGGTCTAGCATTATGACAGGACGCTATCACATGCGCACCGGTGTGCTCGCCACGTCACGTGGCGGTGCGCGCATGTTCGGCGACGAAGAGACACTCGCGGAAGTTCTTGCCCAGAGCGGCTACCGCACGACCATCGCGGGCAAGTGGCACCTTGGCGACAACGCCCCCTCGCGCCCTCAAGATCAGGGCTTTCAACAGGTCCTTGTGCATCGGTCGGGTGGCATCGGCCAGATACCCGATCGTGATGCCACTTACACCCAGCCGCTTCTCTGGCGCAACGGCAAGCGCGAGGTTGGCGACGGCTATTGCACGGATCTGTTCTTCGATGCGGCCATCGACTTTATCAAGAACAACCGTACCCACCCGTTTTTTCTCTACCTGCCCACAAACGTACCACACACACCAATCTCGATTGCGAAGAAGTACTGGCAACCCTTTGCGGACGCCGGAGTTCCCGAGCAGACCGCGAAGCTCTACGGCATGATGAAAAATCTCGATGACAATTTCGGACGCCTGACGAACGCCCTGACGGAGACTGGACTGGCGCGCAACAGCGTGCTGATTTTCATGTCGGACAACGGCCCGACCCCGGGCCGATTCAACTCCGGGCTACGCGGCTCGAAGGGGAGCGTTTACGAGGGAGGGATCCGCGTGCCCTTCCTGGTTCGCTGGCCGCAGCGCATCTCGGCTGGTTCGCGCGTCGACCGCCTCGCTGCGCACATCGACCTGCTGCCGACGCTGGCCGCCGCGGCCGGAGCGCGGCTCTCCACTCCCGGGCGACTCGATGGCGTCAATCTGCTGAAACTCTGGACCGGTGAGATCCAACCCGCGGCCTGGCCGGCGCGAAATATCTACATCCAGACGGTCAAGCGGATTCTCCAGAAACGCTACCTTAATGCCGCCGTGCTCACGCAACGCTACAAGTGGGTGTCGTATGCAGGAGTCGGCAAAATCGACGATCTGGACCGCTCGAAGATCGAGCTCTACGACCTCAACAGTGACCCCGGAGAGTCCCAGAACCTGGCAGCCCGTTTTCCGCACGTGCTCAACAACCTCTCGATGGAATACGAGGCGTGGTTCGATGAGATGAAACGCGAGCGCAACTTTGCGATCGGCCCGATCGACCTCGGCAGCGCGCTGGAAAATCCGTGCTACCTCTGTCGCTACCAGGACGCTCAGAACCTGACCGGTCAATCGCAGCATGATGGCTGGCAAGTGCGCGTCAGGCGTACCGGCCGCTATCGCCTGACGCTCCAGTGGCCGGAGCACAAGGGCGGATTCCTGGTCGTGACCTGGCGTGGAAAACGGTCGCGTCACACACTGGGTAAGAACGACCGCAGCGCGATCATCGAGCTCAAGGCCGGCCAAGGCTTGCTCGACGTCGGCTTCGAAACACCGACGGGTCAGCGGGTTCGCCAGCTGTGGAACAACCAGACGGAGCAGGGTGACGTATGGGTCGAGCGCGTCGACTAGGCGGACGCATGTCGTCGGGTTTTTCCCGTCGCGGCCTCTCTTGCTGCGGGTCCGGGTGCTGGCCCGATCAGAACCCGAGTTTCAGACAGCGCCGGGGCGCCGCGCACGTGGTGTTGCAATCACCTGCGCCATCCTGCAATCAGCCCACCTCGGCAGCAGCGTAATGGAATTCGCCCACGCCCCGAAAAGTTGCGGACGCGCAGGATGCGTTGCGCGGGCTGGTTACACCTCAAGTAACCGCTCGCGGGAGTCGCCGAACTTATCCAGCCGTACGCCCATCATGTCCATCATGCGCAGATAGAGGCTCGCCATCTTGCGATTTGGCTTCTCGAGGTAGTGGAGCGTCCTGCCTGTCTTGAGCTGACCTCCGGCGCGACCAACGATGGCCACCGGCAGCTGGCTGTTGTCGTGGCTGCCCACGATCATGCTTGAGCAGATCATGATCATGGAATTGTCCAGCGCGGTGCGTTCCCCTTCCTGGATCGTGTCAAGTTTGCCCGCGATATAGGCCATCTGCTCGAGGAAGAACTGGTTGACCTTGAGCCAATCGTCCGTGTCGGAGTGCGACAGCAGGTGGTGGATCATGTAGTCAACACCCAGGTGCGGAAAACGCAGCGAGGAGTGGTCATTGTTGAGCTTCAGCGTGCAGACGCGCGTCGTGTCCGTCTGAAAGGCGAGGACCAGGACGTCGCACATCAGGCGCATGTGCTGGTCGATGTCCTGCGGCATGCCATCCGGTGGACGAGGAATACTGGGCTTGTCGGTGGTCGGCTTCCAACCCTGCAGACGACGCGCCTTACCGGCACGATTGATGCGGCCCTCGACCTCCCGCACCGAGCTGAGGTACTCGTCCAGCTTGGCGCGGTCGAAGTAACTGATTTTCCCTCGCAAACGCTGGGCGTCCTCAAGTACGCCGTCCACGATCAGCTTGCCACTCTTTGCCGAGGCGTTGTCCTTGAAGAGGCGGTCGAACGCCAGTGCCGGGTAGAGCTCAAGCGGTGTCGGCGTTGTCGGGCTGCTCCACGAAATGTGCGAGCTGTAAAGCATCGAGTATTCCCGGTGAACGGACGCGATCGATTTCTCACAACCCAGCACCAGGCTCGGCACTTTGGTTTGATGACCGATCTTCTGCGCGACGACCTGGTCGAGGCTCGTACCCGACCGAATCTTCCCACCGGACGCCAGCGGCGCGCCAGAGAGCATGTTGCCCGTTTGCGAGCTGTGAATGTTGCCTTTGCGGGCCTCTTCGTTGTAGAGCCCGCGGATGAAGAGCAGCTTCTCTCGGTGCGGCTCGAGCGGCTTGAGAACCTTGCCGAGTTTCATGTTCCCGCCCGCGCCCTCGGCCCACCACTCTTTGCCGTGGAAACCATTGCCAGCAAACAGGACGGCCAGCCGCACGGGAGCTTCACTGCTTCCCTTGGCGGTCGACTTCGGTTCGTCTCCCCAGACCGGGATCGACTCGAGCCAGGGAAGCGCCATGCTGACGCCGACTCCACGAAGTATCGTGCGGCGGGAGATCCGGTACCGGTTGAGGTCCGGTTCGGCCGATTGGTTGATTTCTCTTGCCATATTATCTGGATTCTTCATGTGTGGACTCGAGCCCACGGTGGAATCGAAACTGCTGGCTGCCAACAATTGTCTCTACTGCGACAGAAATGCGGTAGTCGCTTTTCTTCAGCCGCGCGACCATCGTATCAACGAGCGGCTGATCGGAGAGCTGTACCGTCCGGCCCACGGCGAATCCCAACAGCTTCCGGCAGAACTGCTCGAGGAACTCGTCCCGGCGGCTAGTCAGCAAATACCTGCGTAGGCCGTCAATTCCGTCGAACCGCGTTCCGTCCTTGAGCCGCACTTTGGTGTCAGTCGGCTGTCCCATCAAGTCGGTTTCACGGTAGCGGCCAATTGCGTCGAACGACTCGAGCGCGAACCCGAACGGGTCGATTCGCAGATGACACTTCGCGCAGCTTTGATCGGCAACATGCCTCTCGGTCATCTGGCGCACGGTAAGGCCCTCGCCACTCAGTGCGTCGGGCAACTCAGGCACGGTTGCGGGTGGGTCGGGAAGCCGCTCGCCCAGCAGCGTCTCGACCACCCAGTTGCCACGGAGCACTGGACTGGTGCGGGTGGCGCCGGACTGTTTCGCGAGGATCGCCCCCATGCCGAGCACACCGCCGCGCGACCACCGCTTCATGCCGTCGACACGCTGCCAGTTGTCTCCCGTTGCGTCGTTCAATCCCGTTGCATCGTTCAATCCATAGTGCTTCGCAAGCTTCTTATTCATAAACGTGTGGTCGGCGTTGAGGATCTCCAGCACAGAGCCGCCCCGCTGGAAAAGGTCCTCGAAGAACCGCACGGACTCCTCAAACATGGCATCGCGCACGTCGGCAAAGGTCGGATACTGCTTTTCGTTTTTCTCGTCGTGAGAGCTGAACGTACGAATGCCGAGCCATTGACAGGCGAATTCGGTCGCCAGGCCGCGAACGCGGCCATCCTTGAGCATCCGCCGCGTCTGGGCAACGAGCACAGCCGGCTGTTGAAGGGTCCCACTCGTGGCTGAGGCAAGGAGTTCGCCGTCGGGCATCGTCGACCACAAGAAGTAGCTAAGCCGGGTCGCCAGCTCGTAGTCCATAACAGGGGTGGCCGCTGTCCCTGGGCCGGGCTCCTCGATGCGGTAGAGAAAACCAGGAGAGACCAGGATGCGCGTCAGCACACCGCGCAGCGCCGTATCGTGTCCTGCTTCCTGAGCACGAAGGTTGGCGTACATCGCTCGCAGGGTCCGTGCCTCCCGCTGCTCAAGCGGGCGGCGGAAAGCCCGCGCAGCAAAGTCGATCAACGCATCAACCTGCACCGGCGCGGTCGCCTCCAGGTGTTTCGTAAAGGCTTCGGCCCGTTTACGAATCGGCTCCTTGAGCGGCAGGAACACATGGGTGTCATTGCCCTGTGTCGAGAACTCCAGAAAGAGCGGATAGAACTCGTGAATCTTCAGCGCGTCCTGGCTGATATAGCGCACTTCGCGCCACAGCCGGTCGAGTCGTTCTCGTTCCGAATCGGTTAGCAACAGGCGGCGAAAGTGCTCGTCCTCACGGTGATACATGACGAGCGTGATGACCTTGTCGATCGGAACGATGGTCCGGCAACACATGGTGCGCGGAAACAGAGCACGGAAGTCATCGAATGCCCCCTGTAGTTGGTCACGACCAGGGTGGCCCTGCCGGACCAGGAACGGCAAACCGGCTTTGAATCCCTGCGCCGGGACACGACGGCCACGGGCTGCCTCGAGCTGCACAAATCCGGCCGCGTCTCCGGAGAGCTCTCCCGAGACGGCGAATGTCCAACCGGTCGCGAATTCGGCCGGTATCGTAATGGGTAGCGAGTGCGGGATGTTTGTGACCAGATCGTTATACACAAACGCCGCCGGGTCGACTCCAATGCCGCGAAGCGAATCCGAGTCACGCCGCGGTTCCGCGCCGATCTGTTGAAAGGCCTCGCGATCGAATTGCTTGAAGAGGGGCGAGTCGATGGCGCGCGTCTGGCGGAAGAGCCGACGATCGGCCTCGCTCACCTTGTTAATGCGGTCACTGGTCAGCAGCGCCGCCGTCTTTTTCGCGAGGCGCGCCGCCTCGTTGGTCTTTCCCGCGTCAACCGCAGTGCGCCAGCGTGCGAGCAAGGAACCCGCGGGAAGTGCGCTCTGGGACGGCGCGTCGGAGCTTGTCTCGCCAGTGTAGAAGTACCAGACCTGCGCGTTGCCCAGATTGTCCGCGTGTGGGTTGCCGGCATGAATGTCCGCTGACACGTCCTTGGCGAGATTCCAAGTGCGTGACTTCCCTTCCTGTTCGGTAATTACGAGATCAATCTGGGTTTGATCGCTCGCGTGATTTGCGTCTCGAGGACCGACCCGGAGCGATAGGACATCGCCTCTGCGCACGACGTGCGCTTTCACCGCCGGAATGCTCACAGCCTGTCCGTCAGCCGCCACGCCGCGCGCGAGTCGCGTTTCGCGTGCGCCTCGTTGCGCAACAAGCCACCATTCGACGCCGTTTCCACCTGCGTGCCGATCGACCACCAACGCCTCAATGTCGACCGATCCTGCAATCGGGCTCTGCCAGCCGACACCGACGTACTGAGTCGGTGTCGGGTGAACGCCGACGGTTCGTGGTGGCACGTCGCCGGGAACTTTAGCGGTTTCGGTATCGGACGAGTTGGCAATGATGTTCGGTGGATTCGCTCCCCACCCCTTGATCCAGTCGAGACCCGCGACATCGTTCTTCTTGTCCGTGATCAAACCTGCCACTGGAGTGGGACGGTCCGAACTCATGGGGATTTCGAGGTAGTCGGCCCAGGCGGCGAGCACGTCCGGGTCCAGGTCATGCTCTTTCGCCAGTGCTGCGGCCGACCGTTGCTGCGCTGCCGCGGCAGCGGCTACCGCGGCGAGGTACTCCTCTGTCCTGGCGAGGGTCTTCCGCCGAAACTCGCTCACGCGGCTGAACCAGGGAAGTACGTCTCGAAGAGGAATCTCGCCATAGTCCGCATGTTCCAGCCGCGCATCCTTCCAGATCGCCCGTCCTGCGGCGTTTCCGTCGCCAGCGTGCGCAACGAGGGAAAGCTCCGATCGGCGGGCAGTGAACGACGGTCTCAGAGCAAGGCGAAACTCTCGACTGGTGGTGATGGGATTGAGCGGTTGTTGACCTGGCCTGAATAGCTGCCCAATGTCTTCCAGTGCGTGCAGTTGATTTTGCCAACCGGTGATCCAATCCACGACCGCGGCGGTCTCGCGATCGACGGCGGCCACGTCAACCGCCGGCGTCTCGCGAATCATCTGTTGGAGCTGTGCCAAAAGTGGCGAGGGTAGCCGGGCCGAGAGCAAACGCGACAGGTGTCCCAGGTAAACTGGATTCAGGCCGTTCGCTTTTGCGAGCACCTCGAGCTGATCCTGTTTCGCGAGTTTCTCGCGATGCTCGATCAGCACCTTGATATACGGAGTCAGCGCGAGCCGGCCCCAGCGGATGCGGCCGTCGCGGTTGCCGCCCGTCATACGAAGCTCGACCAATTCGGTTTTTTCCGCGTAGAGCGTGAGGATCTGGTCGATCACTTCGTCAGTCTGGTCACGGCGCGCGGACGCCTGGGAAAACCGAAAGCCGTCTGGAAGCAACACAGCATGCGCCGTGATCTGCTGGGCCGCAGCCAGGTACTTCTCGAACAGAGCGGGCGACATCACCATCGCCTCGCCGGCATTCGTAAAACCTTCGCCGGCTGCACTGTCGGCCGGAAACTGCCGCGTCGCCCGGAAGTCGACGCCGGTCAGATCTCGGATTGTGTTGTCGTATTCAGCGTTACTCAGCCGCCGCATGATGACACGGCCCGGATCGCCTGCGTTGGCGAGCGCCTCCGCATTCAGGTACGTCCGCACCCAGTTCTTCAACGTCGTCAGCTCCTCCGTCGCGAGCTGCTTACTCTCTTTCGGCGGCATTTCGGCGTTTTCGAGCATAAAGAGCACTTTCTGCCAGATGCGCGGATTGCGTCGCGCGGCGGTCAACGTCTTCAGCCCTGCAAGATCTAGATCGCCCTCGGCCTGCTCGCTGCGGTGGCAACGGAAACAATACGTCTCGAGCAGAAGCCGGATGTGTTTGTCGTAGCGGGCTGCGATCCTTTTGAAGGAGTCTGGCTCCGCCGCCCAGATGTCGTCACCCACAGGCGTGAGCGAACCCAACACAACCAGCACCGCCATTGTTATGGCTCGAGACATGGGGGCGCATCTCGGAGGAGAGAATCGGAGGAGAGAAAGAGAACAGGAGCATTATCCCACAAGTAACTAGTGACGCCAATCGTCCCGCCCCCGCGGTACGCAAGCGACCATCGGCCTCACACAGTGCCGCACCAGCCTCTATTGGTGGCGTTTGGATACGTCTTCAAACGCGGTGAAAACCGCGACGCAGTAGCTGCGACTCGCGAGAGGATCACGGCCGAGGGGCGCTCCAATCCGACCGATCTGGCGCATCCGGGAATATTGACCAGTGAACAATTGACCGCATCGTTTGCCCGATCGGGAAGCAACATCAATTGTATGCACAAACCACACGGCACCATCGGCTGTACAGTGTTGCTCTGCCACTGCGTTGCTCTGCCACTGCGTTGCTCTGCCACTGCGCGTGGCAAAGCCCGTATTATTCAGCTTCAACCACGCGCAAGTACAGGCCCCAGGGGTAGATGTCTGACGAGACGTGGGTGTGAGTGGCCTTCACCACGATGGCATTATTTCCGGCTTGCAGGTTG
>PAQH01000075.1 GCA_002709225.1 Planctomycetaceae bacterium | reverse complement strand
GCCAGCAGGTTCTTGAGTTCATGGATGTCCTGAAATCGTTCCCCACCGGAAAGTGTTCCGCTGGCGTCAACAGGGTGTGAAAGAACATAACGAAAGTCGTGACCGGTGCGATCGGTGCCACTTACGGGATCACCGTTCCCCAAACCGCGATAACGCGTGCGCCACGCTCCCAGCACGTCGAAGTTTTCCAGAGCAAGGCGGTTGGCGATCGCGAAGTCAGCGTTGGGCGCCACGGGTTCCTGGAGATACACGGGTTCCTGGAGATAGAGGGGTGCCTGGAGAAAGGGGGGGGGTCCTGGAGAAAGAGGAACAGATCGGAGCAGAGGAAGGCCTGGTAACCCGCGAGTAACGCTTCGGAAAGGGGCAGGCCACGTTGCAGACACGAGACCACCAGTGTCTCAAACGCTGCCAGTGCGTCCGCGGGGACTGGCTCTCTGGCGGCACGGTGGATGAAGCGTCGCATCAAGCGGCGTGCGTCTCGTTCCGGGTTGGTCGAAGCGACCGGGCTGCCCAGGTCGTCGAATAGGACCCGATGGGAGGCGGGTGGCCATTCGCGAGGCACCTGCGGTCCTGCCATCTCCAGCCAGCGAAACGCGACCCCTGGTTGCCCGTCCGCCGGTAACGGTGGATAGCGGTAATACCCAGTGCGTCCCTGGGCGTCGATCTGCGGGTTGGGGAGGCCAAGCAGACCGTATTCGATGGTCTGGCCGGACTCCAGGTAGACCGTCGTTTCGTAGATGCCATTTTCTGGTTGAATATCGATGAGATCGCCGGTTGGTCGGATGTCTGCGGCGATGTCGTGATTGCTGGGGCGGCGCGCGCGAAATTGCATGGGCACTGGGTGGAGGGCTGCCTGCAAGGCGTAGTCGGGTAGTTGCACCACCGCCCGGGCTGCGAAACGAATGCGATACTCGCCCGCGGCGCTGGCCACAAGTCCTCGGGGAAAGACACTGTAGGGCCAACCAGGAGAACGGAATAACGCCATCTCGACTGTCGGATCGGTTGTGTCCGGTTGCCTGTTTGGCGGGGATCGCTTTTCCAGATCAATCACTTGTGAATCGCGGACAAAGAAAAGTGATTGACGGCCGCCGGCAATGGACCAATGGCGGGAAAGCTGTCGCCCTGCGACACGTCGGCATTGGGAGGAGGGAGCAGTGTCGGTCGTGGATGTCGCAGCGCGCAAGGCTGCCTCGGCGGCATCGAGATAAGCGGAGAGTTGCACGCGCGACATGTCGAGCGCGGTGGACACTTTATCGAAATGCAGGACTCTGCGGTCCCTGGGAAGCATGTCACGAATGTCGAGATGGGGTAGCTGTAGGAGATCACGCAGGTTTTGTTCAAATTCGTCGCGGTTAAGCCTCCGCATTGCTCCACGGCCTGATGCGAAGAGCTCGCTTCGCTCGGCGGTTACCAGCGTTTCTCGTAGTAAAGACGTCAGTTGGGCACGTTGCGGGCCCGCAAGCGATTCTGCTTGGGGTGGCATCTCATGTTTGTCCACGCGATCGTAGATTAGAATCCAACGGGATCGCACCTCTGGTTGCTGCAGGTCAAATGGAAGCTCCGGAAGGTTTAGGCCTCCCTCAGCCGTTTCTTTGTCGTGGCAGCGGTGGCAGTTTGCTTTCAGCAGGGTGGCAAGGTCTGGCGGTAGCTCGGCCGCGTTGGTGACGGCCAGCATCGTACACAACAGCGTGCCGCAGCTGAAAATGCGTCGTAGCGGTAAGCCGACGCGTTGAGGGAGGATGTGCTGCATAACGGATAACTTCAATTGGGGTTCAGTATTTTATCCCGGTGGGTAATGGGTGTGCCAACCGCCGCAGAGCACAGTTGAGCCGGCCCCGCGTATCAGCCAATCCTGCGCCGGCGGGCGTGTTGCCTTGTCGATTGCAAACGCTCGCTCCTCTCAAACGCCGCCATCACCGCGCAGGCAATGGCGGCGGTAAAACAGTGCGGGGAGAAAATATATGCAGCGTCTGTCGACGGGAGCAACAACCAGGTCGGCAGATCAGCGCAGCGCGGCGGCTGGTCAGAACGCCGCTTCCTTACCTAATTGACGTCGAACGATCACCCACTGCCCTGCGTGCATCATCCAATGGGCCGCTTGACCGGCAATCACGGCGCCGACGGTCGCGCCAATGTTTTGGAGCTCTTCAGGAGCGGGTTGTTCCAGTTCATCATCACTGAGACGCTCGAGCAGGGAGAGGGTGCCGGCACGTTGGGTTTCCATGGCCTGGAGGTATTCCTCTTTGCTGTAGAAAGCAGCTGGGTCATCATTGGTTGCGGTCTCTTTGCTGTGCTTGTCTGCAAATCCCTCTGGCAACGAGGGCATTGAGTCCGGACACACCATATTGTTCAACTGGTTTTCCCAGGTGATCAGATGGCCGAGTTGCCAGGCGATGTGGTTCGTTTTGTCGTGTGGTCGCATGAGCAATTGTTCGTCGGATAGATCCGTGATGTAGGTTCGCGCGACGAAGTCCGGCATGGCGAGAATGTGTTTGATCTGGGTGGCGATTGACAACGTTATTTCTCCGTGGAAAGGGAATGCGCTGCGAACCAGGCGTGGCGGTGGAACTGGTGGGAACGCCCCCATTATGACTATCGTATTATAGTGGTTCGAGGAAGGATGCGGCGGAGCTGGGTGCAGATGGCGCTGGTAGGTAGGCAGTAGGTCTGCGTGCACCGAGGCGTGGCAAGACCACGCGTGGGGCGGATCGGTTTGCTCGGGGCTGTGCTGCGGAAAGGGTATTTCTGAACGAAACGCAACCGCTCAGGCTCGGACGCGGTGTTGCCGGAGGTTGGGCTAGCGGGGAGTCCGCTGCCGCGAACACCACCCCGGGGGAGAGGTAAAACGAAGTTTTGCCTGACCAAGGTGTGTGATGGAACTCAATGCGAGTCGCCGCGTTAGTAACTTAACTCGCTGCCAAAGAAGAACGTCCGACCGGGCTGATAGACGCCACGTCCGGGACGAAAGTCGAGATGTTCGCGATAGAAACGGTTGGCGAAATTCTCAACGCCGGCGGTAATCAGGTAGTTGGGAGTCACGTAGCGGAAAGCCCGCACATCCCAGGTGTTAAATCCTGGGGTGGTAAATTCGAAAAGACTGCTGGCGACCCGATCTTGCCCCGAGACAATACGCATGCTGATTTCGGCTCCCCAGACGTTGTCGACTTCCTGCGATTGCCATCGCAGTCCGACCAGAGAGTTCATTGGAGGCATTCCGGCGAGCGGCTCTTCTTCTAGATCGACATCGCCGCGAAACTCGGGAGGCGATCCGTCGGGGGTTTGGAAACGAAAAACATCGAGCAACGCCCCGCGATTGGATAGCTCGACTGGATCGTTACGTGTGTGATCGTGTCCCGCGACATAACTCACCATACCAAAAGCGGTGCACAATTCAGAGACCTCATACTGGACTGCTATTTCACCGCCAACGAGAGTGGCGAGTTCCGTGTTGCCGTAGGCTGCAAATTGAATTTGTTCACCCGGGTTCGGTAACGCTACGAGATTTTCAAAGATGATGTAGTCATTGACCCACGAGTGGAAGCCATTGATTTCGATTTTCATCTTGTCATATTCCGCTGCAATGCCGAGATCAAGTTGGGTGAGCCGCTCGGGCTTGAGAAAGGGGTCCCCAATGACCGCCGTGATACCCGATTGAAGGCTGCCAATGAACGACTGGTCAGCGTACAATTCAGTTAGGTTGGGTGGGCGTTGTGCATGACCGGCGCCAAAGGAAACAGTGTGGTTGTCGTCGATCTGTTTATCGACTTTGAGAAAGGTGGCCCAGGTGGTGAATTGCCGGCGCAGGTCATCTTCGCTGTATCCGAATTGGTCAAATATCCCAAACTGAAAATTGGAGTAAGGAACATCGCCCGCTGCGATGCTGGGAGCATCGGTTTGCACCAGGTCGACGCGCGCGCCAAGTGTGGTGGATATGCTGGATGTCAATTCCTGTTTGCGTTCTATAAAGAATCCCACGTCACGTGAGTACGAATCGGGAATCGGGAAGTTGTACAGGATTCCATCGAACCTGTTGGCGGGTGGGTTGTTGGGCTCAATGTCATTCAGTTGTGCTGTCAGGTAGATCAAATCCGTACCAAAGCTAACAGAGGAATCGTCGGACGCATCCCATGTCCATTCGGCGCGATACCCCGTTGACATTCCATCGACGTCGGTGATCGCATATCCCCTCGCGAGATTATTGGAAAGGGTGGGGATCTGCCGGTTTTTTCCGATGCCTAAGGTGTCACCAGCGAAACGGGTGCGGTTATACCACCCGTTGATGTGAAAGGAATCGCTGACCTCCAGGTCGGTTGTGTCGTAATCGAAGTCAAATCCGTCGGTGACCAGGAAATTGATGTCGAAAATGAGTCCGGGAAATTCGACACCTGTCTGGTCGAGTCGTAAGTAGCTGATTTCAATGCTGCTGGACTCGTCGATGTCTTTTCCGTATGCGAAATTCATGTAGCGCGAGTTATAGCTCGAAGGTAACTCGCGGGAGACGAAGCCACCCGGGTCTCCGAAGGGTCGTCCGGCAGAATAGTCACTGCCGGTACGGTGGCCGTAGTCGAAACGGACTCCCCAGTCATTGTTTCCGGCTTGGACGGACTGGCGACCGTACCATTGCTCTCCGTTGGTGAGGTACTGAATCCCGGTGGTCGCTTCTGACTCGTACCCGTCGTTGTATCTTGGGGAGCCGGCAAGTTCGACATCCAGGAATTCAAATCCAGGGCCATTGCGTACCGAATAAGGTCCTTTGATGACCGTAATACTGTCAATCATGCGTGAGTCGAATTTGCTCAGCATGGTGTCCAAATCGACCCGTGCGGGTGCGTAGTACGACCCGGAAGCCAAGATTTGGCCAGACCTGGCGCCGCGGATTCGCAAGTCAGTAATGACTGGTGTGCGGCGTTGTGCAGTGACGCCGTTGGTGGAGTTGGATTTGCCCAACAGGCTACCGCCATCGGAAGTTGCACGAGTTACAGCTTCGGTTCCGCGTACGACGTCGACGCCTAGGTTACGACTGCCTGTGCGTTGGTTCGTTCTGGATGGCGTGGTCCCAAACAGATCAAGATTCAGCGCTGCGGGCGCTCTGCCCGCCGGTTGTTCGCGCTGGTTTCGCCGTTCGTCTGCAGCCGGCGGCTGGATTTGGACGACGGGACGCGTGCCATCGGGAAACGGGGCGCTCGCGTCCTCGGGTGGCAGTTCTTCGTCTGAATTCGTGGCCGCGGTTTCGCTTGGCACCTTTTCCGGTGGACGCGTCTCAAGTTCCTGTGCCAAGAGGGTCTTATCGCAGAACGCCAAACAGATCAACAGGCTGACAAGCAACCATTGGGGAGCATTGAGGATAGAACGCATCCGTGCGGTTCCTCTGATTGTGACGGGGGTGCGGGGCCGGATACCCTTCCGGCAAGTGCGAATCGCGAAATGCGGTTCGACGATAGTCAGTATCGGCCGGATGATTTTGATTTCCGCGCCGAGTGATTGGCAAGAAAGGTAGAATCGTCGTGATGGGTAGAGGGACGATTCGTTTGCGCCGGATGGAACGTCTGCAGGAAATGTGCGTAGTGAGACCAGTTATGGCGAAGGTGGCGGATCTTCCCCGGTTTCCTGTTGTAGATCTTTCAGCGATTGCTGGTAGCGAGCTCGCGACTCGTCAAACTTTTTCGACTCGGGTACGGTAGCAACTAGCGTCTGGTAATCGGCGATTGCCAGTTGCAACGCTTGTTTCGTATCTGCGGGTCGTTCCAGGTTTGTCAGGAGTTGCCAGCGGGCTACATGTGTGAGTGCGCGATTCTCGAGGTAGCGAAGCGTTTTGACGAGGCTTTCCTGGAAACGCGAGGAGTAGTCTTGGATCAACGCATCATCCACAACAAGCGCTGTTTCGGCACGGTCCATATGGCGAAGTGCGTTCTCGAGTTCCGCCATCTTTTGGTCGCGTTCATCGAAATAGTCGGGTCGCGCCGGGTGCGTCTCGAGTAATTGTGAATAGAATTGGATCGATTGATTGTGCGCGGCGGCGGCCTCGGCATGTTGTTCCTGTGACTCGAAGATGCGCGCAAGGTCGTTGAGGGTGTTGAGGCGGCGGGCGATGAATTTGGGACTTTCTTCTTCTTGGGTCAGCGTCTGAAAGGCGGCGGTCGCGGTGGTCAGGAGCTGTGTGGCGGTGTTTGGGTCGCCCTGTATTTCATGAATCAAGGCGGCGCCCCATTGTGCCGTCGCCAAAGCATTGCGGCCGTCGGCGGGCATGTTTTCCAGAGGTGTGAGGAGTTGGATCGCCTGATCGAACTCGTTGAGAGCCTGATCGCGAGTGGGCTCCTGGGAGCTGTACGCCAGCCCCAGCCCGGTGTGACTCGCAGCTCGCAGAATTTGCACGGCTGTCTTTTTCTGAAGAGACGCCTCGAGTGCTTGGATGGATTGGGCGGCTTTTTGGTAAGCGGTTTTGGACTGGTCCGTGTCGTTCAGGAGTCGCCAGATGTCACCTAATCTCATCTCGCAGCGTGCATATTCGATCTGTAGTTGTGGATCGGATGTGGGGTGAGTGGTAAAGGATTTGTAGTAGCTGGCGGCTTTCTGCAGGAGGCCTTTCCTGGCGGTAATCAGTCCGGGGTAATTTTGCAGATCGCCGCTCAGATCGAGCAGCCAGGAGTCTGCGGAGACCCTGGCGTCTCGCAGCCGTTCGAGAGCCTGTCGGCGCGCGAGACGTTCTGCTTGGTTGGCCTTTTTCAGGCTGGTATTCAGGGTGGCTAGTTGAGTGTTCTTGACGTCCAATTGGGCATTCGCGTTCATGACCACGAACACGATAGCCATCAAACCAACAAGCGTCGCCGCGGCCGTTGTTGTGGCTCCAACGACCAGGGTCTGGTGCCGCTTGGTCCAGCGTCGGACACGCGTCGGCCAGGGGTCACGAAAAACACTCACCGCTTCGTCGGCCAGCCAATGGTTGATGTCGTTGGCCAGTGCGGTCGCGTCCGGGTAACGGGATGCGGGTTCCACGGCCATGGCTTTTTGGCAAATCGCTGACAACGCTAGTGGCACACCAGGCGAGATGATGTCAGCCGGCGCGATTTCACCCCTGTGGATGCGGGTCAGGAGTTTCATCGTGTTTTCCGTGGCGCCCGTATTCGCGGTTGCATAAGACAATAATGTCGCTTCTTTGGTTTGGTCCTGCTTCCTCCAGCGATTGACTTCTGCTTCCGAGTGATCGTGCAACGGGCGATGTGGGACTTTGCCGGTCAAGATGCGGAACAGAACGGCGCCGAGGGCATAGATGTCGGCGGTTCCGGCAACCAGGTCGTTTTGTCCGGACGCTTGTTCAGGAGCCATGTATGCGGGGGTGCCGACGATGCGACCCTGTTGGGTTTTTTCCAACGGCATATTTGGGTCCATCTCGATCTCACGCTGGTCGCTCTCCTCGTCGGGTTGGTCAAGAACCTTGGCGATTCCCCAATCGAGAACCAGCAGTTCTTCAAACTCGCCTACAGCGATGTTTTCCGGCTTGATGTCGCGATGTACTACGCCTCGGTTGTGGGCATAGGAAAGGGCGTGGCAGGTGTTCACAAAGAGTGTCAAGAGTCGACGAAATTCCATGGCCCGCGTTTCTTCTGTGGCGTCGCCATTATTGTGAAAGTCGTCTATCAATTCCTTGAATTCCCGGCCCCGAATAAACTTCATTGTGTAGTAGGGCTGGTTGTCGTCGTCGTTGTTTCCGGCTTGGTAGATGGGGACAATATTGGGATGCTCAAGTTGCGAGTTGATTTGAGCTTCACGGCGAAACCGCATGATCGTCTCAGATCCCTCTGTAGCTGAGGAACGTAAGGTTTTCATCACGACTTCACGGCCGAGTTGTTCGTCTTTGGCAACAAACACTTTGCCAAGACCGCCTTCCGCCAGGAATCGAGTAATGCTGTGTCCTTTGCGCGGCGATGCTGCGCCGCCGTCTGTCCGTAACCCCGCGGGAGCAGCACCCTCTTGGAGCGTGTCGGCGTTGTGAATGAGATCGAGCGTCTGGTCTCCGGTACCGCCGGAATCGTTGTCGCCCGGATGTTGTGTTGGAATTATTTGTGTTGCGGGAATATCGACCGTCTGATCGGCGTCACTGCTGGCCGCTAAGGTTTCGCTTGATGATGAGGTCGGTTGCGGAGGTGCGCCCTCTGTAGACAGGTTTCCTTGCAGGGTATCGTCCTGTGAACCGGACGCCATGGTTTGCTCGAGCTCGGACGCCGCTGCACTACCTATTTGCGTAGCGTTGTTGTGGGACATGTCGAGGGTGCCACTCAAATCGACCGTCGAGTCGATTGGTGCGGATGGAACTGGTTCGTCGGTAGCAGCAGATCCGCAGCGGGGACATTTGCTGGCCACCGCCGTGGTTGTTTCGGCGGTGACAGACCATTGATAACCGCAATGACAGGTTTGGAGTGTCGACATTGGATTGGGCAGCCTGATTGTAACGGTTCGGCATAAACGAACGTGACGGAGGATTGGCCCGTAAGTGAGGTTCCTCGACCCTGCCATCATCTCAGAGTAGCATCTCGATTACAATGTTGTCCGCGAAAACAACCCTTCCCGGGAGGCGTAATTGGGGCCCAATGACAGCGATCGAAAGGCGGGATGCTGACAAGGATGACCGACACGTTGCACTAGTTGTCGCATGGTAAGGTTTCGCAAGCTGGGAATCTCGCTGTCGGTGGCTTTCGTCTCGCCAATCAATGACACGCCGTTGCCTTGCCCGTCGGAGCAGTGCGGTACGTTCCGCGGTCATGCCCGACGACGTTTCTGAATTCCGCACGGTGGATCGGTGTGGGAATCGCTAGCGCGGGGGACCGGCCCCCCTCCTGGGAACCGCGGCGTCCCAGAATTGCAGATGCGGGATGTGGCACCGGGTTTCGACATGGACCCGTAGGATGCGAGCCAATTGCGGCAATGTGGCACGGTGGCTGGTATTCATTCCCGTTGCCAAACCGGCTGGATCCGGTAGCGAGACACATGACGGCACTCGAGGTTACTGGCAAGCTTCCATGAGATGAAGCGGCGGAGACCTCACGCCGGGGCGCTGGGATCGGCAGCCGTATAGAAATATACTGTAGGCTCACCGGAGCCAACGCAGTGAACCGGCTGGTGGCGGTGGGGGTGCTGGGTATGCCTGTACGGATTTGGCACCGCTGCGTGAAGGCAGCAAACCACTAATTATTCGAGACGCCATGGTGAAAACGCGATTCAGATTAGTATTCGATGTGCTGGCGCTGGTTGGTGGGCTCGTTCGTTACGCCAAAAAGCCGGCGCCGCCAGGATGGTTTGGTACGAACGTCGCCAGGACTGCCGAGAGCTTACCGGAAAACCCGGAACGGAGTGAACGTTTCGGTGTATACGCCAAAACAGAACCCAAGAATCGGAGTGCGACAGTTGCAGGGGCGCTCGCGGGGGTTGAGAAGCCAGTTGCTCCAACGGAGCACTGGGGCCAACGGGTTGACACCGCGCCCGAGTTCTACGCCGCCAGTGATCTGTCCGCGTTTCAAGTCACACTGACACGCAAATGGTATCGGGATGCGGCGCGAGCCTGGGGCAACTATGGGCCGCTCGAATCTTGGATTGTGGGTCGCAGCACAGTCGCCGCCAGACAGCTTGACCAGAAGTACTGCCGAGTCAGAAAGAAAAAAGACCCCGCGTTACGTGTGAGGGACTGCCTTTCCCGCGGGCACAATTTTGTTTCCTATGTCACGGATGATAGTGCCGGATTGAACACCCGCCGGAACGAAAATGAAAAATGGTCGGGCTTCCTTATTACGATGTCGGGTAAATACCCTGGCCCGGAAGAGGAGGACTACCTGCCGGTGATTCTGCATGAGTATTTTCATGGATACCAACATGCCCATATTGTCAGCCGAAAATCATCGGTAAGAGAAAGTCTGAATCGCCAGCATCCCTGGTGGGCGGAAGGGGGCGCGGAGTACATGGCCCAACTTCTGTGCTCCAGGCAGCCAGGGGTCAGGACTGGTTACCTCCGGCAAACGATGGATCGGCAGCTGAAATCGCTCGGGGATTTGCCTGACAACGAGCGTATTAGTGATATTCCTTACGCGGAAAACGTGAGATCATCGCCTCTGACCTGGGGGCGTGGTTTATCGCATTTCTGATTCATAAGGCAAGCGAAGATGCATACCGCGTGAAATTCATTAGAGGGTTCAATCAAGATGGGTTTGAGGGGTCCTTCAAGAAGAGTTTTGGTCGCTCCGCGGGGAAGTTTCTCGACGATTTTCATGACACATTTCTGGAGTTAAGTCGCAAAGAAATGCTCCGCATTTTGCCCTGAGAGGTTCCTGTGTGTGCCTCTTTTGCCAGCTCTCGTTCCGGCGGTATCGGAGAGAGCGTACGAGAGAGAGCGTACGAGAGAGAGTAGCCGCACAAGTTTACCAGTCCTTGAAGTGAGAACGAAGGTCCAGGATGCCACCCACGCTGCCTTGCGCCCCACGCGGTACACCATCGAGACGGTCTTTTCTGTCTACGTCCCTGGCGGGCGCCGGCGCCTTGTATGGGGCGCGTTCACCACTGGCGGGGGCGGCCGAACAATTAACCGGTCCACGCAAAAAACTTATCGGGTGGGGATCGGATGTTGCCTACCCGTCGAAGGTACAGAACAACATCCGCAAGATCGAGGAGTTGCCACTGGATGGGATCGTCTTGAGTAATTTTCGTGGCGAGAAGGAGGGGAAGGAATTCAGTTTCGATTGGGAGTGTTTTGGTAGGCAAAAGTTTGAGCGGAAGCACCTCGATTCGATGATCCGGCTGCTGGGCAACATCGGGTATAGGCGGTTCACCGACAATTTCCTACGGTTTAATTTACAGCCGGGTGATGTTGACTGGTTCGAGGATTTCAACGCGCCGATTCACAACGCCCTCATGTGGGCGGCTGTGGCGAAAGAGGTCGGTGCCAAGGGCTGGAAATTTGATTTGGAAGACTACCAAGACAAAATCTTCGTCTACGACAGGCAAAGGTACGCTGACAGTAAAACCTTCGCCGAGTACGCGGCGCAGGTTCGCTTGCGCGGGCGCCAGATGATGGAGGCGATTCAGGAGGGGTTTCCAGACATTGTGCTGTTGCTGTCGCTGGCGCACAGTTACGTCAATCGGACACCGCAGGCGAGTCAAAAATTGGCGAAGCTGTCTTCCTACGGGCTATTGCCCGCGTTTGTCAACGGTCTGCTCGACGCGGCGGGCCCAGGGGTCCGCATGATTGACGGCCAGGAGCAGGCATATGGATACCTCCTGCCGGAAGAATATTTTCGCGGGTATCACGACATCAGGCAGCGGGCGCTGGAACTGGTGCCTCGCAACCTGTGGGGGAAGTATCGCGAAAAGATGGAGGTGGGAGTCGCTATTTTTGCCAATCTACAGTTAGCGGTACATCGAACGGCGACCCGCTACTGGGTGCCGCACTATCTGGAGCCGGAAGAACGGTTGCGGCTGTTTGAACAAAATATCTATCACGCGTTGCAGACGACGGATGAATACGCGTGGTTGTACAGTGAACACATGGGCTGGTGGGAGTCGGGGCATCCGGTCCCCACGCCGGCCGGAGCGGTGGCCGCTATTCGTGCGGCGCGAGCCAAGCTCGCAGGCGGCAAGCCGATTGGTTTTGAACTGACCGCCGCGGTCGCGCAGGCACGACAAAAATTAGCCCGCGCGACAGAGCGCGACGAATAACCGGACAGTCACCGCTGGACTAAATGATCAGGGGCTGGTTAACGGCCTCCACCACCACGGCGCCCGCCACCACGTCCACCACCAGCGCCACGTTCGCGCTGGCGTTTGAGCATCGAATCCGCTTCTTTTTCGTCGATGAAGCCATCGTCGCCTGCCATGAAGGACCAGAAATTGTCGATGCTCGACTTCATTCGCTCCGACGTCTCGGGGTGTGCTTTGAATTCTTCTTTGGAGACTTTGCCGTCGCCATCGGTATCATACTTCGCGATGTACGCCTTACCGTTGGCGGGCATATCAGGTCGGCCACCCCCTCCACCGGAGGATTGTCGACGTGAATTGGCCGCGGGTTCCACGTATTCACCAAATCGATCGGGTTCGTCGCCCGAGTCGGTTGCTCCAGTTTCGTCTTTGGTAACCAGGCCAACCTCGTGTGGATTGAGAATCACCGGGGCCCCTTCCTCGATACCTTCGACAGCGACGAAGCTGGCATCGCTGAGACTAATCTCAACCGGATGTTTCTCGTGGCCATCGTCGGTTTTAACGAAGCAGTGATGCTTCCCGTTGCTTTCAATGACGGCGGCTAAAGGAATCTTGATGACGTCGGGCAGACTATCGATACGAATTTCGACGATTGCCGTCATACCGGGCTTGAGATCCTTAGGTGCGCCATCGATCTTGACAATCACACCGTATTCCTTGATATCACCTTGCCAAAAATTGGTTGCTTCAGATTGATTGCTGATCCGTGCCACCTCACCCTGCAGACGCTTGCCTTGAATGACAATGGAGGCCCGCATCCCCACCAGCAACTGCTCGACGACCGTTTCATGTGCCTTGACCTTAACTTGCATGTTTTCCAGGTCGGGCAGCCACAGGATATCCTGCAGTTGACGTACGGTGGTACCTTCTTCGATTACTATGCTTTGGCCGCGGCGGCTGGCCTTGTTGGCATAGACTACCATGCCGGAATTGGGGGCCATGATTACACAGTTTTCCAGCTGATCTTCCAGTCTTGTCAGCTTGCTCATCTCGAGTTCGTAAGCGGCCAATTCAGCCTTCAGCCCGGTCTCGGCAATCGCCACCTGGCTCTCCAGGTCGGTTAGTGTCTTCTGCTTGGTGTACTGTTCCATGACGGACTTGGCGGTCTCGGCCGAAGTGAGTTCCAGGTCGGATCGCCTGACGGCAAACTGCGAGCTTTCGAGCTCCAATTCGCTGATGTAACCGCGTTGGAACATGCGTTCGGAATACTCCAGCGAATTCCTGGCGCTTCTGAGGTTTTCTTCGGCGATTACGATGTTCGATTCCTGGTCCTTGAGATCCTTTTCGAACATCTTGAGGTACTCGGCGACGTTGATTTCCGCCACCTTGACTTTCGTCTCAGCACTGATTTTGGCCGACTCTGCTTTTCCCATGCTGATGCGTTGGGCGGTGATGTTGTCCTGTATCTGGGAATCATCCAACTTCAGGAGCTGCTGCCCTTCTTCGACGAAGGCGCCGTCTTCGACGATTTCGAGGATCGAAGCGCCACCTTCAATTCGGCATTTGATCGTGATGTTGTTGGCGCTTTCGACATTGCCGTCTTCGGTCACCGTAATCGTCAAGGGCCCTCTGATGGCCTTGAAAACCTGGTACGCGCTGGCGTCGATAACTTCTTCGGTCGCCGTTTGGCCACATCCTGTCAGCGTGGCCAGGACAGCGGTAACGCAGAGAGTTGCCAGGGCGTGAATCCTAGGGATGAGGGAAGTGGTTTTGCTTGAACGAGGATGCTGTGTGGGGGAAGGAACGCTCCGCATCGTCATGCCCTCTTTGCTGTTTGGTGAAGGTGCGTGCCCGCTGTGGCACGCGTCACGAGTGATGTTATTTGCCCGTCGGAGGAATAGTTTCATCATATAGTAGCAGCTCTTGGGGTGCTACGCGAGTTTCTCGAGCGTCTCCAGGGCTCGCCTGCCGGTGGCGCCAGCTGGGGAGGCCACGCTGGACTCAACGCATCTGGCGAGTAAGGTCTTGGCGGTCAAAGGAAATCGGCCTGTTGCGCGTTTGATCGGCACAGTGGATTGAAGCTGTGACAGCGGCTGGGGTAGGATGGGGCCGTGTCCGGTGTTATCGCCATAACCGGTTTTGTCGCCGTAACCAGGTTACTTTCCCCTTGGTTTTTATGCTTGTTCTGGTTGCCGTGAGGCAGGCCAGGGAGGATGCGTGTCGTGCAACACCTCTCATGGATGCTCGCTGTGATAGGTTGCCTGGTGGAACAACCGCCGCCGGCTGCTCCGGGTGCGGAACCGCTTCCGCCGCGGTCCAACTATCTGCTGCTTGATGGGCGGGTTGTCGCGCAGGTCGAGAACGCACATCTGCGTCCTGGTGTGGTTCAAAGACACCCCGCAAATCCTCTCTTTGCGCAGACGCTTCCCTGGGAAGTCGATATCAGCCACTTGTATGCCAACGTCCTCTTTGACCAACAAGAGCACCTCTACAAGTGCTGGTATTTCACACGTATTACCGAGTGGCGCGAGGACTTGTCTGCGGGCAGCCTGCTAACAAATGAGATAGATCAAGGGGATATGGCGACCCTTTACGCCACGTCCCGGGATGGCATTCACTGGGACAAACCAGCCTTGGACGTCTATCGGTATCGTGGGCAAGGCACCAACATCGTCATGTTTGGTAACCACGGTGCCGGTGTCTTCAAGGATCTTCGAGACCCAGACTCGGCGCGACGCTACAAGATGCTCACTGGCCGCATGCCACATGGAAAAGTCGATGCCTGTTTCTCAGCGGACGGAATTCGCTGGAGCAAACGCGTGCATGTGTTTGACGCCCGCGGTGACTGCCACAACAACGCATTCTGGGCAGAACCGTTGAAGCGGTATGTTGCCATCACCCGGGAGTATCCAGGAAGTAATCGTGTTGTTATGCGGACAGAGAGCGCGGACTTCATTACCTGGAAGACGCCGGTTGAAGTTCTCCGCGGTCCCATCACGAAACAGACCTACTCGATGCCGGCTTTTCCTTACGGAGGTGTCTATCTGGGGCTGGTGTCGATCTTTCGGATTGCCAGCGACGAGCGCGTTCATGTCGAGCTAGCCTGGAGTCCAGACACGGTGGAGTGGAATCGCGTTGCGGAAGATCAGCCATTGCTGGCGCTTGCTGAAACACCGGGCAGCGTTGAGTGGGGCTGCCTTTATGCAGCGGCCCGTCCGATTGTGACCCCAGAGGGAATCCGCATTTACTATTCGGGTGCTCCGGGAATCCATTCCTGGCAGGAAGGCAACCTCTGTATGGCGACGCTGCGCAGTGATGGCTGGGCGGGGTACGCGACGACAGCAACCGATCGAGCGGCCATGCTGGAAACGGTTGCCATTCGATACAGTGCTCGCCCGCTAATGGTGACTGCCGATGCCCGGGGTGGCAGCGTGCGCGTTACCCTGCTGGGGCAGGATGGGACTGTGCTGGCGACAAGCAGGCCGATCAGCGGCAATGTAACCCGGGAAAAGGTCGTTTGGGAAAAGGGCGTAGATGCGAGCTTATCGCAAGGCCGTGCCGCGCGGCTGCGATTTCATTTCACACGCGCGGTGATCTATTCGTTTACCTTTGGCGGAAAATAGGGGATGGATGGGGGGGCGCAGACACCGGATCCCGTTGCGAGACCACCCGAGTGGAACTGGATTGTTTTGCTGTACAGTGTCACAGGGACGTGGCAGTACAATTCTCCGATCCGGTTGGTT
The DNA here is from genome assembly GCA_002709225.1 of Planctomycetaceae bacterium. GTDB lineage: Bacteria > Planctomycetota > Planctomycetia > Pirellulales > Pirellulaceae > UBA9264. The sequence continues at coordinate 3,224 of PAQH01000075.1, read as the reverse complement.
CTCAGGGGGCCAGGGAGATTTCGCGCTGACGGCTTCGAGGCGTTCCGGTCTTCGTCGCCAATGAGTCGCAGAATGTTCCGAAAGGCGTTCCGTGTTTGCTCCAGCCGGTCTGTTTGTGCTGCGGTCAAGTCGCGATTCAGCGTTTTCAGGTGATCCGATTCGAGTAACAGTCCACTCAGGTATGCGCTGACTTCGTTGGGATGGTCATGTCCGACACGAAACGGGAAGCTCGCATGCCAATTCTGGAAAGGTCCGTCCTTTTCTCTGATTGCTCCAATGGTCCAACTGCCGTCAGGCTGTTTGTCCAGTGTTCGGTATTCTTCCTGGAATTGAATGATGCCTTCCGTATCGCGCGCCAGGGTGGTGATCAGGAGGCTCAGCGCATCCCCGGAGTGAATTGCCCAGGAGACGTTCAATGCATCGGGATTCTGGGCCGCATTGAGCTGTTTCAATTCACCTTTCTTAAGCGTCACCGGGACAAAGCCATATGCCTGATAGAGTGGCTTGAAAGACTTGCGGTTAAGCCGTTGGATGACGTGTAATTTTTCGTGTAACAGCAGCTTCAATCCGAAGTTCGCGTCGGTGGACATTTTTTCCAGATACCTCCCCGAGAGGAAGATGGATAGTCCACGTGTGTGTGCCATGCCCTTACAGAAGGTTCCATCGACTTTGACGAAATGCCAGGGGAAACGTGACACGCCAGGCCAGCTTGATCCAATCAGTGCCTGCAGGCGTTGCACCATCCCGGTGAGGAGCGTCTTCTCGGCTGCGTTAAAGTCGAGTACTTTGCCAGCGTACTGTTGCTTGGCGAAACGCCTCCGTGTCTGCGGTTGTTGAGGGAGTGGAGCGTCAGCGGTAAGGCCGATCGAGAAACGAAGCATGTCATCGGTGGCGCCGGTAATGTAGGGCTCCCACGTTTCGTCGACGATTTGCTTCTGCGCTTCAGCCAGCGTGTAGAATCGCAGTCGATCCATCACCAGTGGGCTGCGCAGCACGGTATCCCGCTGGGTGTCATGGAGCCCGGCTGCTGACAGCCGGTCGGTCAACGCGCCCATTCCCTGTAAGTTGGCTGGTTTATCGGGGACCGCGGGGTCATCAACCACATGTCGCAGATTGAGACAGTGGCCGAGTTCGTGGGCCACCACGAAAGCCAGCTGCAGAGGATCGGCCTGTCGGTCTGACGGACCGAGTCTGACAAAACAGGTCGAGCCACCCTGTTGACCGTGTCCTGAAGGTCCTTTCTTCCTATCGGTGGTCGACGCGAAGAGCAGCGTGATGATCCGTTTGTCAGGGGAGATGATACCTTGGTGCCGGCCATCACGGATGATCTGGTGCTGGGTGATTTCGCCGCGGCGGGCTTTGCCGTGATTCCAGCGGAGAGGTTGGAGGTAAAGCAACTCCAGCTTTGCTTTGGTGTAGACACGGTCGATCAGCCGCTTGGGGAAGGCGTGGACGGCCGGGGTACTGCCATCGTCGTCGCAGAGGATCACAGGTTGGACAACGATGACTCGGGGGCGGTGTTTCGGTGCGGACTGCGCGCTGGGTTCTGATGCGACCTGCACGCCGGCTGGTTGTTGCGTTGCCACGACCAGCCTGGTTGACGTGCATTGGCTGGTTGCGAAATGAGAGCCGCGGTGGGCGGCAAGAGGCACCTGCCACGGTAAGGCGAGGCTACAGCCAAACAGCAGGGTGACGAGCCGGAGGAATTCGCTGCGGCAAGGGGCTGGTCGGTTCAGCTTCAGCCATGTTGCGTGGTTGGTGTTCATCGGAGGATTGCTGATTTAGAGGACGAGGCGACGTGGCGGCCACGGTCCCTGCACCGTTGTCCGCTGGATGCCGCGTGATCACATGGAAAAGCCGGTTCGCTTAATTGCATCATAACGCACTTCGTTTCGTTGGGGAGACGCAGGAGACGGTGTCCTGTGCGCGGGTCTGTTCTGTGGGTGAACTGATCAGATTGGGGGACTGGTGCGCACTGACCGACAGCAATGCGACCTGCATCAGAAGTTTGCTGTGGTATGTTCTGGAGCTGGCGCAGGCCTAGCTCCTGTGTTCCCGGTGATTGGTTATAATCTGGATGTCACCATTTTCGATTGGCCTGGAACGCCGGGTGCTGGCAGCGGAAACGTGTCTGCAGAGAAACGAGCGAAGGTATGACTTTGTACGACTTTAAACGTGGCACTGCGGCAGTTTGCTTTCTGTTGGTGACGACGGTCTGGGCGGGAAACTCGCATCCGAAGGTGCATGGCGAGGATCTGCGGTTGCGGGTTCCTGCGCTCGAGAATGCGGATCCCAACGGTCTGGTGGCCTGGACGCGGAAGGTCTACGCAAATGGAAAGTGGAATGCGACACCGGACATTGCCTGGTGGCGCGATCATTACTACGTGAGTATTAACAAGGGGACGGTCCACAATGGAGTAGATGGCCCTGTGGTGGTGTTGAAATCCGCTGACCTGAAGAAGTGGGAGCAGGTCTATACGACGAGTGGGGCGCCCGGGAAGGGGTCTGCCGTGGACTGCAAGTTGCTGTCGCTACCCGACCGGTTGCTGCTCTACTTCATCTACATGAACCGCGCCGTCGATCCCCAGAATCCTGGCGCGCGTAGTTACGCAGAAACGCGTGCAGTGGTTACGCGAGATGGTGAGAGCTGGTCCAAGTCCCAACGTGTCTATCAGTCAGGGCATAACTTCTGGAAGCCAAAGGTGCGTGACGGTGTGATTTATGTGGCGAGTGATTACATCAACGCGGGGCGCGCCGAGTACGTGACGGCGGCAGAAGAACGTAACCCCAAGTTGTCTCGCGTCGCTTTGCTGCGTTCGACAGATGGCCTTGTGTGGGAGAAAGTCAGCACAATCCTCAAGGATCCCCCCTGGTCGGTTACCGAAACGGCGATTGCGTTTCGGCCAGATGGGGAGTTGTGGGCTTTTACACGGCAGGATTTTCTTTCACGGTCTGCTCCGCCCTACACCGAGTGGACCACCCGGCGGGCACATGTTTTGGGTGGGGGGATTGCCGGACCGGAAATGATTGCCCTGGGAGACGAGCTGTACCTGGCCGGACGCTTCTATGCCTATCTCGCCAAACACGGTCCACCCGATAGTCCACAAACCAATAAGTTCGCCACCTCGCTGCTGAAGTACAACAAGAGCGCGGCGCGGTTCCAGTCCGTGGCGGATTTGCCATTGGCTTCGTATGCGGATATGGGCTATAGCGGATTCGTGCAG
>PAQH01000074.1 GCA_002709225.1 Planctomycetaceae bacterium | reverse complement strand
TCGTCAGTCATGACCAGCAGGCGTTGTTCGTTCCGGCTTTTGTGATTGCTGAAGAACAAAGGCTTTATGGTCAGCAACTCGAGCGATTGATTCGGGAAACCGTGGATGTCCACGTCAACGCCAAGGTTGACATCATCTCGTTGTGTTTTTTTGCTCGCTACTCGACCGGTATGCCGCACAGCCGGACTGCCCAGACGTGGCAGCCCAAGCCCGATCTGTTTCCTCGGCCCGCCAACGACCACCTCTACCACGCCCTGGAAAAACTCGGTCAAAGGGATCGCATGCAGATCGTGGTAGACCAGTGCCACAGGCGGGGCATCCGCTGCATCGCCAATCTCAGAATGAATGATCGTCACCGCATCACAGAGTACGTCAAGGAACTTTACGGTCAGCATCCCGAGTGGCGATTGAAGTCACCCACAGGTGCGTTCTCTGAGCGGCAGGGAGCCTTGAACTTCAAATACCGCGGAGTACGCGAGCACTTGCTGGCGTTCACGGCGGAGTTGTTGGAGAGATACGATGTGGATGGGATCGAACTGGATTACATGCGCATGTGTCACATGTTCGAGCCAAACGAGGCGAGGCGGCATGCGCATTTGCTGACAGAAATGATGCGTTCGCTAAGCGAGCAATTGTTGCTGGCGGCCAGGCGACGAAAACGAGGAAGTCTCTTGCTAGGTGTGCGGGTTCCGTCATCACTCGCGGAATGCGGCATTCTGGGCTACGATGTGAAGGCGTGGATGCACGAAGGCCTGATTGACTTTATCACTCCAGCGGATTTCTGGAGTACCGACTTTGTTGCCAGGACTGAAGAATTTGTGGACTTGGCGAAGCCGACCTCCTGCCAGGTCTATCCCAGTCTCTCACCCACATCTTCATTCCCAAGTGAGACCGGGAATCTGACCTCCGCCCACTACAGGGCGGCTGCCAATAATTTTTACGCCTTTGGTGCCGATGGACTGTCGGCCTACAATTTTTCGTGGACCTGGGCTTATCAGCACGGAAACGTGGTGGCTGGACCGGGGACTGTGTGGCCGACACGCAGTCTTGATTTATTGACAGAGCTCAAGGATCCGGCTGCCTGCCGTACGGGCCCGAGGCGGTACCTGGCCTACCCACTTTGGCAGAACCAGTCTCCTACCGGCGTCGTGCGCAGAGACAAGATCGTTCTCACCAGCGATCGGGCGAAACGCATATCGACACTGCGGCTGCGTGCGTCCGAACAGCCGAGGACGAGTCATGAAGAAGTCTTTCTTCAGATGTTGGTTACCGGCCTTGGTTCCCAGGATCACCTCCAGTTGTCATTGAACAACCACACGATTCCGGAATCACGAGTGAAAAAGATGGAGTTGCAGGGACCCGGTCTGCAACGCATCAAGATTGCAATGGTCCCGGAATTTCTGCGCTTCGGTGACAATTCGGTCTCAGCCGCCATGGAGACGACGAGGCGGACATTTCATGTTGAGATTGACCGATTCGCGCTGACGTTCCACCCTTGCCCCTGACAGGAAGTTGTCCCATCCGCCGTTAGCGCAATGGCCTACGCTGATCAGCCCTGATGCGGGACAAACACAGGCGGTTGCCGATCACTTTGCACCTGCCGTGGCAATAAAGTCGAGAGTGGATGCTGTTTGCCAGATACCCCCTGCTCTGCACTACCTAACGCGCGCGCCACCACACCGCCCGCTATCCGCTCGATTTTTCTGGAGCGACGAGGGGGCCAAGCAGGGCGAAACATCGCCGCCTGGGCCCGCGCTTCTCGTGAGGAGTTCAGCGATGTCAGAAAAAAAAGATGAACCACCACGGCGCCACCGCCCAGACAGCCAAGAGGGGCTGCTCGGTCTGATTTTGCAGTGTTTACACAAGTAAGTCGTCCACGACGCTTCCGTGTACATCGGTGATGCGAAAATCGCGACCGTTGTGTCGATAAGTGAGTTGTTTGTGGTCGAGGCCCAGGAGGTGCAGGATTGTGGCGTGGAAATCATGGTGGGAAACCGGCGAGTCAACGGCATGCATTCCCAGGTCGTCGGTGGCACCATAAGTGAATCCGCGTTTTACACCACCACCGGCTAGCCACATTGAGAACCCGTAGTGATGATGTCCGCGCCCTATTTTCGCTTCACGATTGGCTTCTTCAAAGGGTGTCCGTCCGAACTCAGTCGCCCACACGACCAAGGTTTCATCCAACAGGCCTCTCGATTTTAGATCGCTAATGAGGCCAGCGATGCCCTGGTCGGTCAGGGCGGCGTTGGTGCGGTGATTGTTGATCAGCCCGCCACGGTTTCCGTGTGCGTCCCAACGCCGTCCTTGGGAACCATTAAAAATCTCGACGAATCGCACGCCACTCTCGACCAGTCGTCGAGCAGTGAGGCATTGATTGCCGAACGAAGTATTCCCATATAGCTTGCGTACGCTTTTCGATTCTCGGTTGAGGTCAAAAAGTTCTGGAGCGACCCCCTGCATGCGAAACGCTTTTTCGAACGCATCAATGCGTGCATTCAATTCACCCTGACTGGCATGTTGTTCACGATGCAACGCATTTAACCGGGTCATTAATTCCAGTTGTTGACGCTGTTGGCGCAGAGAAACGTGTTTCGGGCGTCGCAGATGGTCGAGTTGGAATCGGCCCGATTGGGTGTCGATGACCGTGGCTTGATACGTTCCGGGCAGGAAGCCTGATCGATACATGGTGGGACCGCCGGACGAGATGCCATCACGCAAGGCAACGAAACCGGGCATGTTGCGGTTTTCGCTTCCCAAGCCATACGTTACCCACGCCCCCAGACTGGGAAAGCCAGGCCGTAAATACCCCGTGTGCATCAGAATCTGGCCCACCGAGTGGATAGACGATGCAGTATGCATGGAATTGATCATCGTGATCTCATCCACGACTTCGCTTAAGTGTGGAAAGATCTCACTGACCCACATCCCAGACTGTCCGTGTTGCTTGAATGAAAAGACCGGTTGCAATACCTTCGACTTGGAATAGTCCTTTTCCGGGTTGAGGCCGTCCAATTCGTCCGCGGAAAAAATGTCTACGGCTTTCCTGCCCGCGTACTTGTTCAACAGAGGCTTGTGGTCGAATGTTTCCAAGTGACTGGCACCGCCCACCATAAACAGGAAGATGACATTCTTGGCACGCGGTGTGATATGAGGCGGTTTGGGAGTGAGCGGAGAACGGGCGGGGCTCGCCGCGGTACTTGCTTCGGCCAACAGGCCGGCGAGTGCAATGCGCCCGAGTCCGAGCCCGCCGAGGCACGTGCGTCGATTCATTTGCCAGGTGCTGTTTTCGTCAATGGGTAACATCGTATTGTCCAATCAGCTCAACGGATGTATATGAACTCATTGAGGCCCATGATGGCGTGACAGTAGTGAACCAAGGCAGGTTTTCCACCCTCGCCATCTTTATCAGGTGTCCGTTCCAGGAACTGTATTCCCAGCATGTGCTCTTCATCCGTTGGTGCTCGCGCAAAGGCAACTTCGTAGATGTGTTTGACCTGAGCACCGGGCTCTTTTCCAGCCTCCTGCTCGATCCGCACGGCCATCAACTCGGCGCGCCGCCAGAGAAATGATGCATTGAGCATGAACAACGCTCCCGACGGAGTCGTGCTGACGGTTCGTGCCCCGACGCTCTGGAAGTTGTCAACGGCATCAAAGATTCGCAACACTGGATGTGTGTCGAAGCGAGGCGCCATCATGTACACTGAGCGCCGCCAGGTCTCGGGGTTGTCCTCAAATGCGGCGCCACCGGCGAGCGACCCGATGCGAGTACTCGGTCCGTGCATTTGATGCGTCAACGTGCCGGAAACACAGAGAGCATTGTCGCGGATGATCTCGGCTTCGAGGCGACGGGTTTGGTAGTGCCAGATCGAGCGGTTGTCACGATCGACCGCGACCCAGCGTGCGCTGGACGCTTGGCGATACGTCGCACTATTGAGAATCAGCCTGTGCAAGGGTTTTATCCGCCATCCATTGCGGAGTAGTTCGCCGGCGAGCCAGTCCAGCAGTTGCGGGTGCGTTGGCGAGGCTCCCAGGAAGCCAAAGTCGTTGGGCGTATCCACAATTCCGCGACCGAAGTGATGCTGCCAAATTCGGTTGACGATGACGCGCGCGAGCAATTGCCCGGCACCCTGATCGGTGTCGGTCATCCACAAGGCCAGAGCGTAGCGAGGGTCCAGTTTGCCGGCGTCTGATGTACCTGCGAGCCAATCCTCCGACCGGCTCTTTCCACGCATCAACACTTCAACGAATCCAGGGTTTACTTTTCGAACGGGTCGTTTCCAGCTACCTCCTGCAAGTAGGTGGGGTTCGCGAATTTCCAGAGGAATCGTGCGTTCGCTGGCCCGCGGCTCCACCTTCACCTGATTGAAGAAGACAGCGGTCAAGCGGTAGTACTCTTCCGCTGTAATGGGGTCGATTTTGTGATCATGACAGCGGGCACATCCGATTGTCAGCCCTAGAAATGCGCTACCAGTGGTCGACACCATATCATCCAACCGATGGAACATCTTGTCATTGGGGTTGTCGCTGTCCTTGAGCGTAGTTCCCAACTGAGGAAACCGGGCCAGGTTGCTCGCGAGGGAAGAGTTTGCGTCGAGCCCACGTCCGGCCACCTGAAAAGCAACGAATTCGTTGTAGGGTAGATCCTCGTTAAAGGCGGTAATCACGGCGTCGCGGTACTTCCAGGCATCCGGACGTAACTTATTCTCACGCACATCCGACCCTTCGCTTTCTCCGAACCGAGCAACGTCCAGCCAATGTCGCGCCCAGCGTTCGCCATAGTGTTGGCTTTTCAACAACCGATCGATCAGGTCTTGGTATGCCGTGGCGGACCGGTTGGCAAGGAACCGTTTGACATCGCCAGGTGACGGTGGCAAGCCGATGAGGTCGAAATAGACGCGGCGAATCAATGTCCGTCGATCGGCCTCTACGGCAGGAGTCATGCTTCGTAGCTGAAGTCGCGCCAGCACGAAGCGGTCCACAGGGTTGCGGACCCATTCTTCACCATGTATCTGGGGTAAGACGGCGGCCTGCAGTGGTAGAAACGCCCAATGTTGGCGGCCAGCCTGAAGATCCACCACACGCAGATCAACTTTCCGCCCGTCGCGCGGGTCGGGAACTCCCATCTCGATCCACTTCGCGAAATTGCTAATGACGTCTTCGCTCAGCCGTTCATTGGGTGGCATTTCCAGCGACTGGTGGCGCATGGCCTGGATCAGCAGACTTTGTTCGGGTTGCCCGGGGACGACTGCTGGTCCGCTCTCGCCGCCGGCCAGTACTCCCGCCCGTGAATCCAAGAGCAGCTTGCCTTTGAGCTGCTTGGCTTTCGCTGCGTCTTGTGAATGACAGGTGAGACACTTGCTGACCAGTACGGGACGAATCTTGGATTCGAAGAATTTGACGCCTTCGTCCCCGGATCCGGCAGCAGTAGCCTGATTTGCCAGGACACCCAACGCCAGCAGGAAGACCCCCCATCTCGCAGTGGCCCAAGTCGTGGCGATCGCCAACTCACGCGCGATGCGTACGAGTACGGATATGAATGGGTTTCGTCCAGCCACTCCCGTGGGATTCAGGCGTAACGGATTATGTGGCAAACCGTAATCGTACACGCGTCAACTCCTGCAGCCGTTATTGACCGTCACGCTCGATAGCAGTAATCGCTTGAGCATGTTCTGTAATGCGTCGTGATCCAACCGGTACTCGCCCGCATGTTCATCATTATAGGCGATTCCGCGCCGATCTTGACTAGGAAACGAGGCAGAGAAAAGTCGAACCGGCGAGCAGGTAGGTGGGAGTTTGCGCTCCACTGGAACTTTTTGCCAGCCGCCGCAGTTGTGATTCATCGGGAAGATGGTGTTAGTCAGAAAAGTACCCATGACCCCTGCCCAGGTGTCGGACATATATCGAAGTGGATGGCTTGATGCTGTTATAATGTGCAGTACACATTTGTGGCGAAGGATTCCCATCCAGCCTCAGCAGTAACGGATATACTCGCTTATCCGCGGACTCCTGGAGTTGTGCGTGCGCTGGGTCGTAAAGCTGTCGCCGGACGAAACGCTTTTCAAAATTGTGGCGTTGGCTGAAAAGGAAGAGAAGGTTTGAGAGCTCCTGCGAGAATCATGCTTTTGCTGGTATTGGGCAATGTCTGTTCACTACTCGCTGACGACGCGACCGTCGCCCTGCCCATCTTAGAGAAGGCAAGAGAGCTGGGGCGGATAAGATCTCGATTCTTGAAAGAGACCAAAGCCGATAACGAGACGGATCGCGCTATTCCGAGGGCGAATCTTGTTCGCTTCGAAGAGACGATTGGCCCTGTTCTGCAACAACATTGTATTGGGTGCCATGGCCCCAAAAAATCCGCGGGGGGACTTCGTGTCGACAAGCTAAACGCTGATCTGTTGGCGGGTCCAGATGTTGAGCGATGGCGCGAGATTTACGGTGCTTTATCCAACTCGGAGATGCCACCGAAAGATGAACCAGTTTATGCACTAGCCGATGCTGACCGCAGCAGCGTTGTCGATTGGCTGACCGATGAATTGAATAAGGCGTCTCTTCTGCGACGCAACAATGTGAAACACTCGTCGTTTCGTCGTATGACGAAATACGAGTACGATTACGCATTGCAAGACCTGCTTGGCTTGCATTATCCCCTGGCAGATCGTTTGCCGCCGGAAACGGCATCCGCGGATGGATTCAAGAACAGTTCTCAGATGCTGCAAATGTCAGCTATGCAGTTTCAGTTTTACCGCGAGATTGGGCTTAAAGCGCTCCAGCGAGCCACGGTGCGTGGTGAGCGTCCCGAACCGGTCCGTTACATCATTTCGATGCAAGAAGAAATGGTGAGAGTTTCATCCGGAAACAAGGCAAAGACATTCGGGAAAAACGACGAAGATTACCGTAAGCACAGGAAACGGTCCCACTTACTTCATCGAGAGACGGGGCAGGGGATTCATTTCTCTGGTGGAAACGCGATGCCGAAGTCGGATGCAGTCACTGGTCAAACTCCGGCTGTTTCGCCTGTGGTGTACGTGATGCCGCCGTCCAGCGAGTTGAAGGTGAATCTAGACCGCTTCCTTCCTGATGACGGAATCATGCGAGTTCGCATCAGGGCCGGGCGTTCTACGATGAAGGACACTGAATTTGCGAGTTTGCGTCTGGTGTTCAGCGCGCATACCAGCAACGACGCTCGTTTTTCTGAGGTCATCAGTCGGCGTGACATGCCTGTTGTGGCACCTGTTGATCAATCCCAATTCGTCCATTTTGACATTCCGCTAAGTGACATTCAGCGAAACCCGTTTCGAAAACTGGAGACAACATTTCCCAGGCGGGATGAATTCCTGCATGTTCGTAATATTTCCAATGCCAGCGGTCGTGAAGAAGAACCGCTGGCCGTGCTGATTGACCACATCGAAATCGTCGCTCCGTTTTATGAACAATGGCCACCGAAAACTCACACGCGGATCTTTTTTGAGAGTGAGAGCGAGGGCGACGAGGAAGTCTATGGACGCGAAGTGATAACTAGATTCGCGAGTCGTGCCTGGCGTCGCACCGTCACCCCCCAGGAAGTGGACCAGTTGATGGTTTTGTTCGCCAGGTATCGTCCGGAATTTGATGCCTTCGAAGGGGCCATGCTGGAAGTCCTGGCAACGGTCCTTGCCGCCCCGGAATTTCTTTATCTGACGCAAAAAGCCCCCGCCGATCGCTCGGATAAATCAGCAGCGATCCATGATCTGGAATTGGCCAGTCGGCTCTCGTTTTTTCTTTGGTCCAGCATTCCCGACGACGAACTGCTCGGGCACGCTGCACGAGGAAAGCTCAGAGATCCGGAGACATTGGCCGCGCAAGTCAATCGCATGCTGGCGGACCCTCGTTGCCGACGGTTCTCCGAGAACTTTGTTCAGCAATGGCTGGGCCTGGATGCTCTCAAGAGTGTGACGCACATCACGGACACCGCACTAAGAGAAGCCGTGAAGGAAGAGCCCATCGCTTTTTTCGCGGAACTCCTCGCACGTGACGGTAGCGTTATGGATTTTGTCCATTCGAATTATGTGATGGTCAATGAACGATTGGCTGGGCACTACCAAATTCCCGGTGTTTACGGACCTCATTTCCGCAGAGTCCCGGTCACGGTCACAGCCAATCGCGGTGGAATCTTAGCGGGGGCTGGTGTGTTGGCGATGAACTCCGACGGCAAAGATTCGAATCCCCTCAAACGTGGTGTTTGGCTGCTGGAACGTTTTCTTGATGACCCCCCTCCCCCGCCTCCCCCCGATGTTCCGGAAGTCGATCTGACGGACCCAGAGATCCTCAAAATGACGCTGAAGGACCGTATCGCGGACCACAGAAATAAACCAGCGTGCGCCTCTTGTCATTCAAGAATTGATCCGTGGGGCATCGCATTTGAAAATTACGATGCTTTGGGAGTCTACCGGACGCATATCAATGAGAAACCGGTCGATGCCAATTCGCAGCTTTTTAACAAGCAGCAACTGGCAGGAATGGATGGCTTGAAACGCTACGTATTGCTCGAGCGGCAAGATCAATTTGCCAGAGCGCTGGTCCATAAAATGACCGCTTACGCGCTTGGTCGTCCCTTGTCTTTTGCTGATTATGCGGCCATCAACAGTATTACCGTGCAATTCAGGAAACGTGGTGACCGGCTGGGCGACTTGGTAAGATTGATTATTGACAGTGAGCTTTTTCACGCAAAGTAGGAGTGGTTATCGTGAATGCCAATGGAGTTTCATTGAACCGTAGAACCTTTCTTTATGGTTCGGGTATTGCCCTGTCTTTGCCACAGTTTGAAACCTTCGCTGCGACAGATTCCAAGCCTCAGAGCGCGCCAAAGCGTTTTGTCAGTATCTACCATCCAGATGGCGTGGGATTGCCGCTGAAAGCAGATCCAGCCTGGGAGGATTGGAGCTGGTTTCCTCGTGGTGGCGAGCGCGATTTCAAACTCACGAAAGTACTGGATGTGCTGGAGCCCTTGCGCAGTGAAATTACCATCTATTCAGGCCTATCTCACCCCGCTGCCCGGCAAGTACATGGTCATTCCAATGCTGATCAATACTTGACAGGTGCGGCCACGGGCAGTCACGGACCTTACAAGAACTCGATTTCCGTTGATCAGGTCATTGCCGCGCACGCCGGCGACCTCACCCGCCATGCGTCGTTGGTGATGTCGACCAATGGTGGCATCGGTGGCCCCCGCGGCGCGCAAACCCAGTCCTTCAATCGTGAAGGGCGTCCGATCCCAGCGTTGAACAAACCAAAGCAGATTTTCGATATGCTGTTTGTGACCAGTGGAAAAGACGCGGCTGCGAAACTGGCCAGAAGCAAAAGCGCCCTGGATTATCTCATTGCCAACACGCGTTCTTTGGGGCAAGAGCTTTCCCTGCGCGACCAGCGGACGTTGCAGCAATACCTTGACGCGGTCCGCGACACGGAAGTCAAGTTAGCAAAAGCTCAACAATGGGTTGATACACCACCACCGATGGTGGATACGGATAACTTGAAACTCGACGCCGATCCAACCGAGGCGCGAGCCTACTTTCAGACGATGTACGAATTAATTTACCTTGCCTTCCTGAGTGATTCGACTCGTGTGGCAACCTTCCAGCTGGGGAGAGAAAATGGCGAAGGGCCACATGACCTGCTATCGCTGGCCGTTGGTCTGGGTAAAGCGCATGGGCTCACGCATGATGTTAAAAAGCCGGACGGTTGGAAAAATCTTGGTACCTATAATCGCTATCAGGCCACAGAGTTTGGTCGTTTTGTCCAAAAGTTGAAAGATACGCCCGAACCGGTGGGTCAGGGCAATATGCTGGACAATACGCTTGCCATGCATGGCTCTGCGTCCAGCAGTTTCCACCTCTCACGCAATTACCCGATTATCTCTGCCGGGGGTAAGAATCTCGGGTTTGACAACGGCCGTTGGCTTAAGTTCGGAACAGGCAACGAAGACAACCAGGTCAATGCGGGCATCGTGACGGACGCCGGGTGGCGAGGCAAAATCGAAGCGGAGGAACTTCCGCTAGCGCAGCTCTTTGTGACGATCTTGCAAAGATTCGGCGTTGCAACGGACACGTTTGCCGGATACACCGGGGCGCTAAGTCGAGTATAGGTTTGGCGGCTGACAGGGCAGGTACTGCTTGGGTACGCTTAGCCCGACTTCAAAGAAACTGGCCTGACAGCCGTTCCGGTTTGGCCGGTTTCCAGGCTTTGCCTCCACATTGGCAAATTGGGCATGGTTGGGCGAATTGGGCGTGGTGGATTTGCCGCCCCGTTCCAGCGGCGACTTGCTTTCCCGCGTGGACTGGCTGCGCAGCACAGGATATCTACTTCATACGCCGTAAAACCAGCGGTTGTTCTTGGATCGACTCCAGCGTAGCCCTGGCGATGGTTTTGTCATAGACAGTGCTGTAACGTTTGTAGATCTTTATCTCGATCTGAGCTGGTGGGGGATCTTCAATCGACCAGTGAAAAGATCCGTCTTGCTCCGTATGCGTGTGCCAGTCGCCCAGGACGACGCAGGCGCCAGCCACTGGCAATCCTGTTTCATCGATTACCTGGCCGCGAACACCGCGTCCCTGCGCAAGAGTGAACCTCTGGTCTGCTATCTGCGGTGTGACACTGATCCGTCGGTGACGAGGCGCGTAGCCAGGCGCATCCACAGTGAGAATCACCTCACCCAGCCCCACTCGGTCGAAGTGAAACCTGCCGTTTTTGTCCGTTCGAACCGTTGGGTGCCCATTTGTTTCGTTGATCGAACGGTAGGCTAATACCGGGGTAGAGCAAATTCTGGGGGGACTAAAAAACGGTTCTGCAAAACGCGGTTTTCGGCCTTTCGTGGTGGGCACTGCTCGCCAGTCGCTGGCTGCGTATCGATTTGGGGTCAGTTGCACCCTGGCGGAGACGATCGGTTGACCTTGTTCATTCACGACGTCACCGGCCAACGCCAGCCGGTTTTGAGAGACTCTTACGCGTGCGACCCTGATCGGCCAGACTTTGGTTCCCGCGGCATCGCTGCCGATCGCAATCAGCTGATTGGGGCCGCTTTTCACGATGTCGAACTGCCCCGTAATGATTGGTTCGGGCAAGTGCGAGAAACTGACCCGGTTGCCCCAGGTATGACCATTGTCGGTACTGAATACTACGTGGAACCCGGGGCGTCCATACTGGCACACCACCACGCCATTATCCAACACCGCCAACGTGGGAGAAATGTTCATCAGCGCTGGGCGCGTGGACTGTGGCCTGCTCCAGGTCTTCCCCTCATCGTCCGACCAGGATGCGTAAAGCGGCCGATATTCGTTGGGGACCTCTGCACCCTGGGTCCTCATCAGGCACAACAGGTGTCCATTTTTCAGTAGGGCCAAACTGGGTTCACAATAACCACAAAATTGTCCGACCCGATGTGGGTCCGGATCTTGCGCCTGATACGCAACGGTTGAGTGGTACCGCCAGGAACGGCCCAGATCCTGCGAACGCACGATCATGGTGCGATATTGTTGGTCCCCTTTCAGATCACCGTACATCGTTGCCAGTAAATCACCATTGGGAAGACGGACAATCTTTCCTTTGTCAAAGGGGGGCCAAAACCGGCCCCACCGGGTGTGGAGTACCACGTTGGGCAAGAAAACGGTGACACGACCGGGTTCGAAACGTGAAAAATCATCGGAGAACAGTACGGATTGCGCTTCCTGTTCACCCGGTTTGCCACCGGCTATCGGCGTGGCCTGTCCTGTCACAAAGAGGACTTTGCCAGCGGGCAAGGCGATCGACATGCGCCCCGCATTGGCAGGTGCGAATTCTTTCTCTGGACCCCAAGTTGCCCCTCCATTGGCCGAGGTGCGATAGAATTTCGGAACCGTTCCTGGCTTGGGATAGAATGCGGCGGCGACCCCTGTTCGAGAGACCGCTAGGCTCGCCGAATTCTGATATGCCAGTTTACTAAGCTTGGTTGGTGGGCCTACGGTGATCGACAATACCTCCGATTCCGCGCGTAGCCATTCGACTTTCCAACCCACTGCGGCACACCAACAGATCAGACAGATTGCCCCCCGCGTCAGGTGCCATTTGGAGAATCGCTGCCGTTGCCCGTACATGTTGCTTTCTCGATCGAATCAAGCTGGCGTAGAGGATTGTCTGGGCAACGGGGCGCCCAGTCTTTTGACGGTGCCTTCCTTCAGGTCAGTGGCCACACTCCTGGTCGGAAGTAGATTCTAATTGGTAGCCATCGCCGGTAGTTTGTCTACCGTCTGCTGTATCATAACCTGTTGCCACTGCCACCGGGGTACTGCTTCCCTGCGGGCGTTGATTGACCAGCTTTGTCGCGGGACGTGGAATCGAATCCGACCGTGTTTCGCACTGGTGTTTTGCGTCACACTCCACTGGTAGTAAATCCACTAGACGTTTCATGTACATTCGCCGCGACATCTTCAGACGTCACCGACTTCCAGCCTGGATTGCATGGTTGGTGTATAGGAAACATCGAAAGTGATACCCGGCTCGAAGCCTGGATGCCACACCTGACGTGAGGTGGGGCGAAAGGAACAAACGCTGCGGGAGTTGAAGTAGCTAGAAAAGAATCTGGTTACCGGACCGGGATACAGCAGGCCACCGAAATCGGCAGTGGTGCTCCGAATGCCCAGGAAGGAACGGGCACGCGCCTTATCCAGGTAACTGTGGATCTGAATGGTCAACGCTCTGACACTGTCCGCGTCAACAAAGTTTGCATTGAATCGGCTGGCAGCCAGCCGTGCCTGGCGGATGGGACATTGGAGTCGCATCCGCCAGGCAGTTGGCCGACGCAAGTTTCCTTTAACGCCGCCGCAATAGGTCTCTCAGGCGTTGGGGAATGCCAAGTAACCTGCGACTACGTCCACCATCATCAGCTGCAGCTGATACGCGGGTTACTGTCTCCGTGACGACCGAACCATCCGACTCATCGACAATTCTTGTTTTCACCAGATCTTCATTAACACGGTTGATTTCAATCGTGCCGGATGTGCGTGTGCCGTCAGACTTGAAACGGCGTATCCGCCCCGACATCTGGTTGGGACGGACGTTGTCCAAGAAGACCGAAAAATACCCCCCCTTGGCACCAAATGCATTAGCTACGAGTGCTTGTTGATCGGGGCGCCAGCCGACAATCTCGCTGAATTTTGTCCCATCCGCGTTCTCCCATTTACCAATGAGATAATCTGCATTGGGCCTCGGCTTGGACCAGTGAACCTCGGCGCTGGTACCGTCGCTACGTTCAATTTTCCATTTACCGGTCAACCACTTCCAGGGAAGATCAATGACTGCCACGCCCGTTTTGACTCGTTTGAACACGATCGTGACGTCACTGGTCTCTCCGTCTTCCGACGTCCTTTCCAGCGTCACGGTGTAGAGGTCATGATTGGTCAATTTTCCGGTAAAAGCGCCCTTGAATCCTAAACCGCTCGGCAAAACACCCTCGCTTGTTCCTGCGACTGAGACAGGAGTTACTTCGTCGAGTGCCAGTGACCAATGGTTGCCTGCGGTGCCCACTCCATTGACCACCAGTGTGTTGTTGTCCGGGCGCCAGCCAGCAAGCTCGACTGACACGTTGCCTTGGTCATCTTGAAACCTGCCCATTAACGCGGAGCCTCTAGCTTGTATTTGCCACGTCACCTTCCCCTTAGTGCCATCCGAAGAGATTTCGTAAGTCCAACGTCCCGCCAGATTGGTCCAAAAGGCCACGTGTGGCGCGACCTGTTCCTCAGCAAACGCGGAACCACATGCGAGGCTTAACAACAGCAGCAACACCTGACATTTTCGTTTCATGGTTTCACTCCTTGAATACGAGAAGAAAGAAACATTTCACAGTCCAAGCTCGGTTGGCCAGCTCAGAGCGAACAACCAGCTGACGTCGCTGCGAGGTCGTACAGACTTGCCTGTAGGGTCAAAATAAGAACGAAGTACTCGATTTTCCCAGAGCTTAGCGAATGGGGTAAGGTGTTCTTGCGCTGTTAACGATCAGGCGACGCCAGGTTTGCGACAGCCGTGGCGATAGCACACAAATGTACGGGTTTGGAATAAACCCATCGCCACGTACTTATACGTTGTGGCCGGGCCGTAAAATAGACGGGCGACACAAAAAACGTCGTTACGGGCGCACATGCAACTGGGCCAACCCGTTGTATTCTCGCGGCTTGAATGCGTCTTCATGCAGTGCGCGTCATAGGGAACTCACGTCTCTGAGAGGTGGATCAAGAAGTACCAAGTGAGGTTCCGACCTGTGGATTCAGTGATTCGAGTGATCGTGAAATACGTGGCCGGTAAATGGTGTTTTGACCGTACCTTTACCTGGCGAAACAACGGTTCGGCGCGTCGGGAGTGTCAGTGCCTCCGACACACTGGCAATGCGTACTGTCGATACCCGGCAGCTGCGTCGCGCGCAGCGGCCCGATATGATGGAGTCCATCGCAAGACAATTAAGGACTGGAATGATGTTCGCTCAATACCGCTTGTCTGGCCTCCTGTTCGTTGCGTTGCTCTCCTGGCTGACCCTTGCTCACGCGCGCGGGGATACCGAGCCGCCTCGGCTAGGAAACACGGCCAGGAATACCAGGGATTCGTCGCCTTCCAGCACCCGACGCCCTACTTTCTTTGGTCCTCTTACCTTTTGCTCTGGGGCAGATCTCAAACCGGCTGCGCTGTTGGTGTGCAGGATTCTCCAGTAGGACCGTGTGATCCACGAGTGACCTCGTTACTTCAGAAGTTTCTCAGAAAGGCAGTCGCATGAACTACGCTTCGCGCTACTCCCATAGACGCGCGCATCAGTGGGGTGAGGCAGGTGCTGACGTACCCCGCAACGTTGCGAGATGCTCGGTCGGACAAACACGATCCATGTTGCCAGCTAAGAGGCCAGCGCGTTTGCTTTGCCTCGGCAAATATTCAACCAGGTCGATCCCGCACGTACTCCTGCTGGCATCGGCCTTCTTGTCATCAGGGCAAATCACCAACGCCCGAACTTTGTTCCTCTCCCATTTTGATGGCGACACGGTCACAGCAGACTACGCTGCGGGTTCTACTCGAGCCGCCCCGGTACCGGGCCAGCCCGTGGCTCGTACAACTGCTGACGACGAGGGACGTTGGGGGCGTGGTCTCGATTTGCGAAGACAGGAGGGGGGACGCTGTGCCTACGATGCGCTGCGCAACCTTGACATCCGGCGGGGCACCGTTGATTTCTGGTACTGCATCGACGCCCACGAGCCGGGGATGTACCACCCTTTTTTCGGTTGGTACAACCCGCCGGGGACCTACGAAAACGGAGCGTTATCTGTCTATACGCAGGATGCCCTGATGACGCTTGATGTCCAGCCGCCCAGTTCCCCGGTGCAAGCCGGATTCCAAGTCGATCAGGGCAAGTGGCATCACCTCGAAATCAATTGGGACTGCGCTGGCGGCGACGGCGCGAGTACCTACAACGTTTACATCGATGGGAAGCTGGTGCTCACCAAGACCAACGCCAAAGCGCTCAAAGCTGCAGGCGGTCGGCTGCATCTTGGTATCTGGGGTTATGCCTACGGACACTTCCTCCATGGTCGCATTGATGAGTTCCGGATTACCGATCAGATCGAACATCTGACCAGCTTCGCTCCGCCGGAGGCCCCCTACCCCACGCCTGGGACCATCGCTAGTATTCGTCGGGATCTCACCACTGCGCAGCGCCGGCTGGGTGAACTACGTCAAACACTTCGTCATTTGGACGGTGTCCCCGGGATTAAGGCGATCGAGCTGCAACGTACCAACGACCGCTACCGTCAATTGACCGGGAAACTAGGGTTGGTGAATGTCACGGCGGCTGATCGCGCTGCTACGCAAACCGTTCTCTCAGGTGTCTCCGACTCAATTCAGGACCTCTTGCGGGAGGTAATGGACATCGCCGGCACTCGGTACAGCATGATTCCAGCGGTGCATAACGAGGTACTCGTGCAACTTGCCTACTTGCGCGATGAGACGGAGGGCCTTGAGCGGGCCGTCGTCTATTCCGACAGGCTCAACACAGCGGCGACGGTGGCTGCGATCGAGCGCAGCCGTGCAGCTGCCGTGGCGGCCGACGAACTGCTGGCTACGGCCAGCCGGGATTTTTTCACGTTGTTTGTAGATGCGTCGGGCGCGCGTACCAACCCAGTCAACGCGATGCGCATGTTTACCGCCAGTAAACACAAAGCGCGGATTATGGATGAAATGCTGCGTTCCGTCAGTACAGCATCGGACCGTGTTGAGGAGGCGCGGGGTGGCCTTAGGGTGGCATTGCGACAGTTGCGCACCAGTCCGCAATTCAAAGCGGTGTTTCCACATTACCGGCCGTTCGTTCCACCCTCTCCCGGGCCGGTTGCAGTCGAGTCAAACGGTCGACTCAAACGTATTATCTTTGGTGGCGGCCACGGTCGGACGGATACCTTATCTACTCTCGACTTTGACACCTTGCAAGAAAACGGAGTTGATGTGGTGTGGTCTGAGCCGGACCGATTCCAAGCCACGCCGTTTCCCGCTGCCGTCGCCCAATGGGAGAAGTACAAGATTCCGCTATCGGACAAAATCCTGTCGTACGCCATCGGCGATGGAATGTACCGTCCCCCCTGGTTCGCCGACGTCCACGGGGAAAAGCCAGAGTACTACTTTGCGCCGAATTACACGGGCAGTGGTGGCTTCGACTACCGCCACCCGGTACCGCGGCAACTTATTCTCAAGTACCTCGAAGAATCCGCCAGACTCAACAGTCAGCAACCTTATACGTTTATCTACAAAGGGCCCTGGGAAGCGCACCCCTATCGCGGAACTTCGGTTGACGTTCCCGGAAAACGTACCGTCGCGTTCCAGGAGCACGGTTTCAGCGCAGTTGCCATCAAGGCCTTTCGCGATTACCTGCAAAAGAAACACGGCACGATCGAGGCCCTCAATAAGGCATGGAAATCGGATTACAAGAGTTTTCACGCGATCCAGCCCCCCAAGCCGTTAGTGCGAGCCTTCGTGGTCACGAAAGACGCTCGTGGCCAGGATGTCTACACAACGTTTCTTCCTAACAAGCGTCTTCCGGGTGCTGCCACGACGGCGCTCACTTATGAGTTCGAACGCTGTCGCAAAGATCTTTATGCCGATTATCTCGCCGACTGCTACGCGGCGATCCGCCGCGGAGATCCCCGGCACCCACTGGCGTCGTCGACGTCGGGTGGCATTATGGGAGAGATCTTGATCAACTCACTCGACGATCTGCAAATGCCGGCCCGCTGCGTCGACATGTGGGGCAAGCACCCCTCGGGAGGGTACGGCTGGGACGATTCGCCCTACATGTATGGATTGAATCGCTACTTTAACAAGACGTTGGTGTCGCTCGAGTATTACGGCTGGGCCCAGGAGGTCATTGGCGACAACTTTTACGGTACGTTCCAAGTGGCTAAGGGAGCAACGACCGAGAACATCGTCAATGCCGGCCGCCGCGATGTCTGGCACGAGTTGAGCTGGGATCGTCGGATGTTGCTGTTTTATTGGACCCAAAAGCTGGTTCGCATGGACGATGGTTTTCAGGAGAGTCATTCACCTCTGTTGCGTCCCTGGTCCGGTTTCATTCCAGCGGTAAAGCGGCGGGTGATGCGTCTGAACGAAATCCTCGTCGATGTTCCGATCGTGCCTCCGCGCATTGCCGTGTTGCACCCTGGTGCATCAATCATCAACGCCTATCCCACCAACGCCTGCGCTCGCATTACCCGCGACCTCTTCGACCGTTTGCTGTCGAAGCAGTATCACTTCGGGGTGGTGCCGGAGACGTTCCTCCTGGACGGGCGTGATCAACTCGAAAACTACGACGTATTGATCCTGCCCTACGCCCAGTACTTTGTCGATGGTTTTGACAAGCAGTTGGATGCCTGGATCCGTAACGGCGGAACGCTGATTTCGGCCGGACCCTACGGGCTCTATAACCAGTACGGTGTACCACTTCAGAGCGGTGCCAGACAGGTGTTCAAAGATTTGGATTTCACCTATCCACCACCCGAGCAATATCACCTGTCCTGGGCTTGGCAGGCCACCCGCGCCGGAAAGCCGATCGCAGAACGGTTGCTGGTTGCGCAACACGGTCGAGGCACCGTCTTAATGACACTTGATGGTCGCGCGTTTAGCCGTCATGGTGGGGCGACCGAGGCCCATGTCGGCACAGAAATTGGCGCCCAAGCCACTGGCAAAGAGACGCCCAAAAAGACACTTACTGCGGCGGATGATCGCGCCCGTCCACTACGACTGGGAGCGGACGAGGACCTGCCCCAGGCCGTCAAGACCTTTTACAAAACCCTGAAAAAAGCAACCCGGCGTGATGCCTGGGTAAGGAGTGGAAATGTCGAGATGGTGGTGCGCGGCAAGGGGAGCAACACGCCGCGGTATCTCTCGATGTTGAACTGGGATTTCACCCAGTCGCTTGCCACAGAAGCTCTCGTTCATGGTGCGTACCGTCAGGTCACCGATCTGACCGTCGAGGACGGATTTCCAGTCCCGGCGACGGTCAACAATGGTATCACGCGGATTCCGGTTCGGCTCGGACCTGGCGAAGGTATCCTGCTGCAGTTGCAGCGTTGACCGCCACGGCGTGGTGCCGGTGCTCAAACCCGATGGGCTCTGGCAATGGGGTTCGTCCAGCGGCTAGGATGAATGGGCACCTTTGCATCTACACATCAACAACCGAGCCAGTCCCATGCGCCGACTTTTGTGGTCCCTTGCCGTCTGTAGCTTCACTCTCTCAACAACCAGCCTGATCGCAGCGGATGAACCGATTGCCGTTAATATCGCCCAGCGGCTGGAACTGCTGGTGGACGACGCGATGATCGACACCATGCACGGCGCCGCCTTCAAGTTGCATTCTCCCCGGCCAGCGGAGGTCGCATTGCAATTCGACAAGCCCTGGGAAGGATCGGGGAATCATTACCTGACCGTCTTCCACGACGACGACGGGTACCATATGTATTACCACTCGGTCGTCGGCCGCAGTAATTCGGCCAGCGGTAAAGACTGGGTTAGCTACACCTGTTACGCACAGAGCCAAGACGGAGTCACTTGGCGCCGTCCCCATCTCGGACTGCACGAGTTCCAGGGTTCAACCAACAACAACATCGTTTGCCGAGGTCCATTTGGATTCGCGGATGGGGCACTGCTGTTTCCGTACCCTAACGCCAATCCAGGTGCACCACCCGAACACCGCTATCTCGCACCGGGAGCGCGTGTCGACAGATCGAGCGGGAATGAAGTCATTCGTCTCTTTCTGTTTGCGTCCCGCGACCGAGTCCGTTGGAACCAGGTCGGCGATAAGCCGATCATCAACGGGCTGGGCACCAAGAAGCCGAGCACCTACTACCCCCCCAAGAACCTACTGGACAGCGATCACTCGTTATTCTGGGATGCGCCGTCGGAGCGATATTTTCTCTACCTGCGAGATCAGCGGATCCTGCCTAACACCGGTGAGCACCTGCGGGCTGTCCGGCGCGCGACGTCAAAAGATCTGGTGAACTGGTCCTATCCAGAATGGACGCATATGCAACCGGCTCCGCCCGACCAGTTCTACACCTTTGGGGCCCGCCCCTATTTTCGCGCGGCCCATTTCTATCTGGCGTTTCCGATGCGTTATGTTCGCTGGCGCAATGCACCGCTCCCCGAAAAGTACAAAGGGCAACTCGGTGTGGGTGTTTCAGACACGGTCTTCGTCAGTAGTCGCGACGGCTTGCACTGGGATCGCCGCTTTCTGGACGGCTTTATTCGCCCGGGATTGGATCCACTCAAATGGACCGATCGCAGCAACCATACTTCGATGGGACTTGTTCCCACAGGTCCCCATGAAATGTCCGTCTATATGCTTGAGTATTTCCGCCTGCCACAGCCCCGGGTACGACGTTACTCGATGCGTCTCGACGGAATTTCTTCCGTAAATGCACCCTATGCGGGCGGTGAATTTATTACCCGGCCGCTCCTGTTTACTGGAAATCGATTAGTGCTCAACGCATCGACATCGGCCGCGGGCGGAATTCGTGTGGAAATGCTCGACGCGGCGGGTCGGCCACTCGACCGATTTACGGGTGATAACGTGATCGAGTTTTTTGGCGACTCCGTGGCGCAGGAAGTCCGTTGGGATCAAGGACCAGACGTATCTTCGCTGGAGGGCCAACCTGTCCGATTGCGGTTCTTGATGAAGGATGCGGACCTCTACTCCTTTCGCTTTGCCACGGCTGAGTAAGTCGTGCATCACTGACCGCAGGCCACTTCTGGCAGGTAACAACGCATGGCGATGTAGCACATCGATTGATGTGCATTCCACCAGTCAAGCTTCTCGCTGCTGGAAGCGGGTGAGTACGTTTCGCGTTATACTCGAGATGTTGTCATCCGCAGGTAGCGAACAGGGGTAGCTGATTGAACCAACCGAGAACACGGCACCGCCTGATGCAGTCTCGTGATAGACGATCTCCCCGCCACCATCATCCGGATTAAGCCCTTTTGCGAGAAGCTGGCAGTTGGCGGGTGATGCGGGGGACAGCTTGTCGGTCTCGTGTCCGGAAGCGCCGCCGTGGCACCGCATGTGCAAACCTTGCTCACCGAACACCTCATCGTTGGTCAAGCCGGTTCCTTCAAATACCCAATGCGACGCATCGATCACCTTGTACGGTGCGCCCGTCATAATTCCCGATTCGGTACATCGCACCCCCAACAAACTCGCTTCCGACTCGTAATAGACATCGAAGCGGCTCTCCTTATTGACTTTTGCCAGATCGCTTGAACTACCACCAAACGATCCGTTTCGGACCGTCATCGTCGCCTCGTCGAGAAACTCCACAGCACAGTTCAAACCATTGCCGCCGAGGTACATTAATTTGCCGCCACGCTCAAACACCCAGGTTTTCAAGCGGTAGTACATCTCCTGCGACCAATATTCAGGATGCGTACTGATTATTAATACTCGGTAGTTATCCAAGTCAAGCGTTTCGAAATGAAACTGTGTTTCAGCGTAAAGATCGTAGGTAAACCCTTCGCGCTCCAGCCACCCGAACAGTCGCCATTCCGCCGGTAGCACGTGGCATTCCGACCTTCCCTCGACGGGATCGGTAATACGTGTTGTTTCCGGGATATGATTGAAAAGTTCCGGACGATCGAACGAAAGCGGCGCGTAGTCCTCGGCGGTGAACTGCATATGGGCATCGCTAGTGTAACGTGCGAGGTCTAGCCGAGCGTTGACGGTCGGCTGGGGTGGCAAAGCGATTGGATGGATGTAGTTACTGCGCCCGCCGAAGTTGTTGTAGGCATTCCAATTGATGTTGGAAGCGAGTACCGCAGTGTCGGACTGTGGCCTAGCCGGAGCCACAATCCACGGAAAAGCGAAGAAATTCCCCGACACGGTTCTGGCATGCAGATAGTAGAGCCCCGGCCGTTCTGGCGCCGTGACGTATTGGCGATGGTGGGGATTGTTACTGTACCCGCGGTGGTTGAATTGGATGCCGGTCTGTGTGTAATCGCCGTCCGGGGTGATCTGTGCCGTGGCGAGTGGCCCGTGTTCGTCGAACCAGCCAATCGTGCGAATGTGTTCCTTTTCCCACCCGTACCGCCATAAATCGAGCCGATATGCCTCTGTCGAATGGACGCGATACTCCGCCTTCTCCCCCCCTTGTACCCATTTTGGCCACATGTAACCAACCAGACGACTGTTCAACAACCGAAACTGGTAAGGCTCGTCCTCACGCAGGTTCATGTCGACGGACTTGGCACCGAAACCGTCCTTTCGCAATGTGACGTGATAGTGCCCAGGGGGGATGTCTGCGTAGACCGCGCCGGTTGCCCGTGAATGGGCTTCTACTGAACCCGCGTTGCACTCAAACTCGAAACGCACCCCATCCAGTGCGACGTAGCGTTCGTCGCTCACATAGCCGATTAGCATGACCCTTTATCCCTTTCGTAACACGACCAATGCGAACGATTCACACGAACGCTGTCCAGCAGTGAACCGGCAATTTTACTTGGACAGTCCCGCCATTCGTCAACTCAGCACAGGCACCATGATACCTCCGCCGTACAGATGGAGCTTTCGGTGATCACGTTCGAGATGTTATGTCAGGCGTTTACCGTACCACATTGCTGATTGTGAGCCTCGTGTCGGGCGACTGGCTACTGGCCGGAGCACCAGGCAATCGCATTGCGGATCAGTTGATCGTAATGTTCGCCTCGGCGCGGGCGATTTGTGCTTACTCGCGGGTCAAACTCGCCGCCCAGGATCAGCACTTTACCGCGGCCCTCGGTTTCGTACCCGACTGCGGCCGCATAATCTGCTGGAATTTCGATACCATCGGCCCAATAACTGGCCAGCACCAGTCTGTTCTAAGGCTGCCGCCGGTGCGCCCGCCGTGGCGATGGCGGCGGCATGTTTTCGTATTTTCTCGGTCGTTGCGACTTCAACGCCGCCGCGC
Organism: Planctomycetaceae bacterium; assembly: GCA_002709225.1. Taxonomy (GTDB): domain Bacteria; phylum Planctomycetota; class Planctomycetia; order Pirellulales; family Pirellulaceae; genus UBA9264. The sequence continues at coordinate 29,340 of PAQH01000074.1, read as the reverse complement.
CCGGCGATTTCCGCATCAAGCTGCAGCAGACGTGCCGCGTGCGCATAGCGTTGCTGCTGCACCTGCGCCCGGGCCGCCTCAACAGCCGCCTCGCCGCCAACCAGGTAAAGTCGGCCGTCACCAGGCTCGAACCGCACGGTAAACGTGAGGCCGCTGGGCGAGCTCTGTAGCGGGACTTTCTTGAGCGTCACCAAGTCCAGAATGTTCTTGCGCTGCGTCGCCACAGTGACCGCGGCGCGTTGCCTGGACCACGGGCCGTCATTATGAACGACGAGCACATCGTAATCGACACCACCGAAAGCCCCGACGTGGATTGTCGGTCGCTGCAGCTCGCTGTTGTGTCGCAGCCGGGCGCCGACTTTACCACCGAGGTCCTGCACAAATGCCTGGAACGTGGGCGCCGGATCGGACGGTGCATCCACCGCTCCCACCCAAGCCGGATAGGCTGGTGCATATCGCAGCGGCACGAGCAGAGGGCCGGCGGTTGTCAAGTGTTCACCGATCCTCCCGATTTCATCCATTAACGTTTCCCTGCCGAACCACGGATTGCCGGCGCCACGATAAAACCACTGACGACGTGACCAGGCTCCGAGATAACCCTGGTTGCTCGTGAAGAAGAACATCCCTTTGGCGCCGGCGGCGATGGTGTGATATACCTGCACCCGCAGTTCGGCGGGCGTGGGCAGCGCCCAGAAGGCATGTTGCTTGCTGAATGCCTGGACAATCGGCCACTTTAGGCCATCCGGGTTGGCCCGCCGCACATTCGGGATGAACACGTCCCCATAAAGCCAGGGGTCGCGGCCGCTGTGGGCCGCGATGGCATAGCAATCGGACAGCAGGACGTCCTGCTCCTGGATCAGCTGCCCTTCCGTCGGGTTTTTGAGCCGGTCCAACGGCAGGCTCACCTCAGACTGTGTGTAGATCGGGGGATGATTTGGATCGGTGCGACGCGCGGCGTCGGTGAACTGGCGAATCCACGGCGCCACGACCGGGTGCGGTTCGTCGTAAACGAGATACCCGACGAGGTGCGGGTGGTCCCGGACGGCCGCCGCGTGGGCAGTCATGTTTTGCAGTTCCTGCTTCAGTGTCGCTTCGCCGATCAGCTCGCCGGTGGCCTTCACGTAACTGTGCAGGAAACCGGCGGACGAGATTTGGCCGATGCCGTACTTGCCGGTCGCTGCCAACGAGTCGGCGGTGGCCAGGGAGTTCGATGTAATAATGGTATTGATATGGTGTCGGGCAAAGTGGTGCAGGAGCTTGTCCCGCCGCGTTGTATACGACGGCTCGCGGAATTCGCCGGCGAGGCGCGCGTCTTACGGCGCTTGCGGGTGCCAGATGCCGTAGGCAAAGAAGTCGGCCAGGTACGGATATCGCTGGAGGGCGCGAATCGGCTTCTCGGGTGGTTCAGCGGCCTGAGACGCAGCTGGCAAAACCGCCGTCAGACCTGCGACCAGCAGCGCTATGCTGACTTGATATCGAAGCGTAGAAGACGGGACGCCGTACGCCATATCATGGCTCCATGAGGACGATGGGAATCAGGTTGCCGACCAAGATGTTGCCTCTGAAGGAGCTGGCCAGTCGCATTTGACATGTGTGGAATCGGCACAGCCAGTCGACGCTGGGATGGATACCGCTTCCGCCGACGGATTATTGCTGCCGGACACGAAGCCTCGATGCCGCCGAGGAGATGGGGTGCGGAGCGTCTCCATGTGGGTAATGCAGAGAGAACATGGCTCGCACAGCCAACCACTCGGCGGCAGTTCAGAGCGTTCAAGAATGATGGCTTACTTGATTCGCGTAAGCGTCTTGATGACCTTCGGAATCGCTTTTCCGTCTTGGTCGGTTCCCGTGGTGATCTCGCGAATCGTGTTCACATCGACACAGGTCGACTTGCTTGTCACGTAGTGAATCTGGCCATCGGCATGCCAGATGGTACCCGTGAAGGTAAACGTCATGCCAGGCTTGAATGTTGGTCCTGGGGGACGCGAGATCGCCATTACATAACGGCTTCCCTTGTCCAACTGTCCCACGCCTGTCCACTGTTTGGTTTTGGGGTTGTATCCCCAGACCGAGGTCTCCCCTTTACCGACATAGATATTGCAGCCGCCCGCGCTGCCGTAACACTCTCCTTTGTAAGTCTCCTTTTTCCCTTCTTTTTCCTCCTCGATTTGCCACTTACTCTGGTAGAAGCTGTAGAACGTGAAGAAATCTTCCGCTTCTCCCGCGCGCAGCGACCCGGGAGACCAGCTGAACGCCACACCAGCCAGTAATAGCCACCTGAGGGATTTCACCGGGTTTGAAATACTGAAGCAAGCTATCGCGTTGTGGATACCGCTAATTTGGTTTGATTTTGCACTGGTCAAATGCATTAATTTCTCCGTTCGTTGAACAACAAGTGAGACGGGAGTTTCGTGGATCAGGCAGATTTGGGCAGATACAACATCAGTGCACAAACCAGCCTATGAAGAAGATCCGGTTAGTCGCCCCAGGTCACTTCCGCTGGTGTATCCAACGCTGCTCCAAGGAGATTCGCGATTACTGCCGCGAAACGTGTTGGTAGTGAAGCCCCACAAAAACATGGCAAAACGGACGGGGAGATGCCAGCGAATGCAGATTCGAAAATGTGCTAAGTTGAGCGAGTTTCACCCAACGTAAGCCGCCGCATGAACTGGCAGTATGAACCGCCTATGGTTGGCAACCGTCGACAAAGGAGATGAACCAATGCAGGCGAAGTATAGATTGCGAAACGTCTGCTGCCTGTTTGTTGTTACCGTGCAGGGGCTCGTTGGAGCCAATGTTGTTTGTTCCGATGATCAAATACTTGGCGGCCACACCGGTTCAACAACCGGGCTGGACTGGCATCCCGACGGCCAATTGTTGGCCTGCGGGTGTTTCGATAAGACGATCGGGATTTGGGACGTGAAAACCGGAAAGCGGCAGCGGACACTCTCCGGGCATACAGCGTATGTCTATTGTGTTGCGTGGAATCGAGATGGCACAAGACTTGCCAGTGCTAGTTATGATCGGACCGTGAGGGTGTGGGAGACTAAAACCGGCCGCGAAATCCACAAGTACGTCGGGCACACCGCTCCAGTGCTGGGAGTCGTGTGGAGCCCCGATGGTGCGAAAGTGGCCAGCGCAAGTTTAGACAAATCCGTCCGCGTTTGGGACACCAGCAAAGGTCGTAATCTCCGTGTGCTCAGGGGGCATACACATTACGTGATCAGTGTCGACTGGAGTCCAGATGGAAAACAGTTGGCCAGCGGTGGATTTGACAACACGGTCAAACTGTGGGATCCGCGCACCGGCGAAGAGACTCGGACTCTGAAGGGACACACCGGTGCCATTGAAATGGTGAGCTGGAGTCGTGACGGTACCAGATTGGCAAGCGGGGGTCGTGATCTCACGGCCATTGCGTGGCTGCTGCCTGAGGGGAAGCAAGTCCACGTGTTCAAAGGCCACAAACGCCGGATTGAAAGTGTGTCGTGGAGGCGGGACGGGCTGCAATTGGCGACTGGTAGCCAGGACGGAACGGTCAAAGTGTGGGATGTGGTCACCGCGAGAACTCTCTATACACTAACGGGCCACGAGAAGCCCGTTCGCGGTGTCGCCTGGTCGCCCGACGGTAGGGTGTTGGCGAGCGGGAGCGACGATCACACGATCCGATTGTGGGATATGTCGCGCCGCGATCAGGGCCAAAAGTGACATGGGTGACACTATCGAGAGCGCGTGCCTCAACCAAGTCACGGGTCGCGGATCAAAGTCACTGGTGTTCTTGTCCCTCAATTGCCAGCGGTCGGATCTACTTATGCGGTTGGTGTCTGGCTGATCCTAGTGAGAAGGTGCGCGAACAACCACGATGCAAAAGCGGTGAACATACTTTCTACTGGAACGGTTCTCGCTGCAACGGTTGGTACCCTGCGTGGTACTTGCCAGCGCGTCGTGCTGTGGTTTCAAAGGAGACCTGGTCGGTGGCGAAAACAAGTTAAGCTCTCAGCGAAAGTAACCAGAATAGAACCATATTTCGTGATCCTTCTGCGGGTACTCACCGGTGATTGCAAAGCTAAGATCCTTGACGGCGGTGGTCTGGTAAGCACGATTTTCGATCCAGATTGCAGTGGGAGCGTAGTGCGTCTTCCCTGGCATGGCCGGCGCGAGTTTGTTTGCAAGTTTCCAATTTACTGGGTCAGTGATGCGATTTTTGGTCATGTGCAGGACATCGATTTTTGAGCTGCCTGTTGCGCCGCCCAAAACAAGAAAGAGATCGCCCTTTTCGAGTTGGGTAAAACGCGCCCGGAAGTAACCCTGGAAACTCTGTAGAGGGGTGAGTTCTCTCCATGGTTCGCGCAGGTTGAAGGTGTAGTAATGGACCTTGTTGTCGCACAAGCCGTTGCCGAAACCCTCCACGACTGCGTGCACGGTGGCGCTTTCTTGGTTGACCCACAGGTCACTGCCGGATTTCGGAAATCCCTTCTCGTCGGGCGACTTCAACGTGTGATAGCCCTGTATGGGGTCACCGAGACGAAAGTGCGTTAATGTCGCTTGAGCCGACCCGTCGGGAAACGCGCCAACCCACAGCTGGCCCGACAAAGCCACTCTATTTTCATTGACAAAGCGAACGTAAATGTACGACAAGCCGCCACGCGTTTCCGACAGGTTGGTGCAGATCGGACCTTGCCAACGGTCGCCGCGGTTGTAGACGTAACGCCATTGCTGGGTGCCAGCAGGTGTCACGACGACCCACCACACCAGCCGGGTTCCCTGCGGAGATATTGCAGCTCCTACGTAGTTTGCTCCTCCTCCCAACGCAATCGGATCGCCAATATTATTCCGCACGACCGTACATCCAAGGCGGACGAGACTCTCTGTATGAAGCTTGCATTCATGGAGTTCTTCCAGGCGAAAATTAACACCGTAGGAAAAAATTTCCTTTCCGTTGGTGACATGCGCATACCCCTGATTGGCACCGGGAATGAGATCCTGCTCGACGACACGCCTCCATAACCCATCTTGTTGTTGCAAATAGTAAAGCTGGTCATTGTTTTTCACGTCGCCTTTGGAGTGATCCATGACATACCAAAGCGAATCGTCATTCATCCGTAGCACAGAACGCAAGTGAGGTCCCCACCCACCGAATGCGACGCCATCCTGCTTGCGGTTTTGGTCCGAGAGGAGAACCGGCTTTGCAAAGCGAAGCTGAGCAGAACGGGTGTTTCGTGGTGCCTGGCCCTCTTGTGCGGGCAGTCGCTGCCCGCCGTAAATGAGCACCAGTAGTACCGTGGCGAGGAGATGTGAGTTGAGGGCTTCCGGCCTACGAAGTGGTTTGCATGATTTGGATTTGCACACTTGCTGTTGGCGTTTTGTCTCGGTTGTTGGCATTGTTGTTTCAAGTCTCGGGTCAAAGCCTGGATGCATGCAGTGGACGATGGAAGTCTGGCTAGGCGGCGCGGATGTTCACCGAGAAGTTGGTGCCAACAAAGAGTAACCAGTGCGGTCCAACCTGCTAGTGTAAGGGTAACGCGTTGGCTGCTTTGTTGGCGTCGATGCCGGCCTCATTCGTCGATCCTGAAAAGGTCGGACCATCAGGTCTGGTGGGTACAAAGCAAGCACGAGCACAGATGATGCGCACCAAATTAGACAGTTTGTCATCCCGCTGTCTCCACAAATGAAATGCTCGCAATCTGCCGCACTTCGTCCAGCGGAACGAGTGCTAGGAGTCTTCACGCCAAGCGGATGTCAAGCGTGAATTACGCAACATCTTAACGAATTGTCGTGTGAAATAATTGTGTTATGCGGTGAAACACGATTGATGTTGCTGGCAGGTGTTTTGAATTCTCCACGGAAACATCCCGGGCAGCAACTCACCGATCTTCGTGTTGCCAACCTTGAGGTATCACGAGAGCACGCAACGGCGCTCGCCACCTATTGATGGCGCGTCCGCACAGGGCTACTGGAAAACCACGGTAGTGTGGACTAAGTTTCCAAGTGGCTGACGCTCCCGGCGGTTCGTTGCTGTGAACTGGTCGCACACCGTGGTTAGCCAGCCAGGATAGTTGCCACGATGACCCTTGCCCGTTCCGGCTTATTGTGGTTGGTTCTGGGACGCCGAGATGACGCGATGTACCCGCAAGTCGTCCAGCGTGGCGTAAAAGCCGGGTTGGACCGCGAGGTGGGTTAATTGGATCGCCAGGTTGCCGGTAGACAGCTCGGCTCCCGTTTTCCATTTCCCCGCACCGGGCGTCTTGCGATGCAGCACCCGAATGGCCACAGGAAAACCGTCGGCCCCTACTTTGACTTCAAGTTTCACTTCGGCCCAGCCTACATTTTCCCACTGCCAGAGATTGAACGTGGCCCCCATCCCGACGCCGTCGACCGCGTATTCGAGGCGGGCCCTACCAGCCAGCCGATCGTGGCCGTCGTTGAAGAATTCGAGCCAGATCTTGTCATCTCTGGCCAGGGCACCACCGGCCAGGAAATCGCTGCCCAAATAGATGTAAGAGGGGGTGGTCGCGGCTGCCATGTTGAGTCGTACCGTAAGCTCTATGGTGGTATTGGCAATCGGTTTGGAAAGCCGAGCCGCATGGCCATGAGAATTTCCCCCGCCGACATTGGCCAGTCCCTGGCTGTCGCCATAGCCGCCCGGCGCGCCGGCACCGCCGCCGCGGGCGATGATCGTCAATGAATCCGCGGCATCCGTGCCTGTCGGCGCGAATGCCTGCCATCCACTTGTGTGGTAATTGGGATCGGTGTCGAATCTCTGGATGAAAAGACCCGTGTTACGCCCGATGTAGCCTTCAAAATCATCGGCAAAAAGTTGCTCTCTCGCTGAACGGTTCCGTCCAGGTTGTCGCATAAACGACCTCCCTGTACGGTATTTGAACAAGTCCCCTGTGCCACCAGGGAGGGTGACGCGTAGGTGTTGCCGCGTTAGAGGAATGACTTCGTCCTGACCTGTGTGACGATTGAGCCGCAGCAGTGAACTTACTGTGGGATCGAACTGTAGCTCGAACTCGAGCGCATCCTGCGCTCCATCGTTCGTATCGAAGTTGAGGTTCATGAGCATGAAGTATTCATCGCCGTAGTAATCCTCAAAGTACCCAATTATCCCGTCTGTGAAGCGACTGGCCGCACTCGTGATTCTTACTTCAGTCATTTGCTTCTGCTGTACGCCCGACGCGTATTCAGGAATGCGTGACGGTCTGCGACTGTGTGTGCCGTTGTGAATGAAATACACGCCCGTGCTGCGCAGGAAACGGAGTGATTCTCCCAGTTTCGCGACCTCGGCATTGGCCGCCGCGGCAATCGGATACAGCTCGTTCGGAGTGTCATCTGTGGGGTCGGCGAGGTCACCGTAATTAACCAGGTAGGCTCGGCTGTTGCGATGCTCGTACTGGAAGTAGTAGATCCCCTTATGCCCGGTGGTGAGTGCCGCGAACAGTTGAAGCCGCAGTTCCGAATCACCCGTGCCGCGGCGGTATTTTTCGCTTCGTACCCAGACCTGATAGGGAATGTCGTGGTTGAGGGCTAGCTTGCGGACTCGCATGAGCGTGTTCAGATGTGTCTCAATGTTCTCGGGTGCCACCCCCGTAGCGGGATACTTCGCGTAGTTGCCCAGATAGGGATAAGCGCTGTAACTGAGTACGTCGGGACGCACTCGGGATACCCAATCGTACAGGTACTGCTCATAGGTATAATTTGGCCGGCTGGTGTTGCCCCAGTAGAGGGCGGGCCGTGGTTGTAACGTGGAGTCCCACAAAGAGGCGCTTACCAGCATGTTGGAAGCGCGGTTGGCGGGATCCTTGAGCCAGTCTGCAAAGGTGGCTAATTCTGGGAACTGGATCGCGCGGGGCTCATCTTCCATCATCCAGCCCCAGCCCATGTTGTTGGGCTTGGCCAGTTGTCGCTGCACGTTGTTCTTCCATCCGGCATCTTCGTTGGCCGAGTAGTTAGCCAGGTAGATCCATGGGATCGAGTGTTTGGCCGCTTGCAAGATCGGACCGCCGCTGCCACTCATCACCGCGTTGAGGCCACTGCCTTTGAATAGTCCAATGTCGGTCAAGGCGCTTGCCCAGCCGGCAATCAGGAAAGGGTGAGTTTCGACCCATTTCCGGCCGAATGTTCGCGATCGTTGAGCCGAGGACAACGTCGGTAGAGCAAAAGCCGTGGCCGCAACCAGAATTCGCAGAGATAAAAGGATGCGGTCGGCGCGTCGCTGCCCTGACAGCAGATTGGCACGCGCGGTCGGCGCGTGTTGGCTGTTTATCACAACATCCGAAATATGGGAGGTCATTGTCTGCGGCTCACATCAATCCTTTCGTCGGACCCGCGATCCGCCGCCAACTGTTTGCCGACGAGGGGTCATCTTGGTCATTATCTCGAAACATACCGCGAATCGCGAGTGACAACAACAAACGAAAAACGATCTCCTACGCCCGCCCGATTTTTCCGCTAACAATCGAGTGACAGCCGCGGAAGCTCGACGACGTGCTCGCAGCCTCCGCCCGCACTACGCTTAATGAGAGGTCCGAAATCGCACCCTAACTTTCGCAGCTGGTGCCGTCTCGAAGGGGCTGGCGACAGGTGTGGGAAACCGGTCACGGGAGCTTCCTCGTCTCCAAGGTACTTGATTTCCTGTCGCAACTAACGCGGTTGCTTATGACTTCCTTTGGAGTCTAGAATCAAAGACATGCCCTTGGAGTCTCGCAACGTGCTCCAGCGGAGGAGAAATGCCCTCGTAGTGAGTTTCGGTGCGGTCCGATGAATCTTCGGACCACAAGTTGCACGCGATGCCTGCAACAACGATGTGCAAATGCTACCGTGCGGATGTGAGTCCCCGCCCCCACAAACCCGGCTGGATCACGCGATGCAACGCTTGCTGCAGTTGTTTTTGGTCGGAGTGTTGTTCCTGATAGCGTCAGAACGCACCCGCGCGGATGAATCACGATCGTTGCGATTCGAGGCCGACGTGCGACCGATTCTTAAGGCGCACTGCTGGCAGTGCCACGGCGAAGAGGAGGACGTAAAGGGAGGGTTCGATGCGCGACTAGCCCGGTTGCTGTTGAAGGGTGGAGAGTCTGGCCCAGCCATCGTCCCGGGACAACACACCGAGAGCCTGCTATACAAGCGGGTCGTGTCTGGAGAAATGCCGCCTGGAAAGAAGCAGATCTCGGCAGGTGAAATCAGCCTCCTGGCCCGCTGGATCGACTCTGGCGCCGCGACCGCTCGGCCAGAACCCGAGACACTCTTAGCGCGCGAGGCTTTCACCGAAGAAGAACGGCAGCATTGGTCTTTCCAACCGATTCGCCGTCCAACGCCGCCCAATGTCAAGCAACCGGGTCGGCTGCGAACGCCGGTCGACGCCTTTCTCTTGGCGCGGCTGGAGTCACAGGGAGCGAGTTTTGGTCCTGAAGCTGACAAACGGAAATGGATTCGCAGGTTGTATTTCAATCTGATCGGGTTGCCTCCCGCTCCGGACGTGGTCGAGGCGTTTGTCACTGCCGAGTTCCCCGACGCGCACGAGCGGTTGGTCGACGAGTTGTTGTCTTCGCCACGGTATGGCGAGCGATGGGGCCGGCACTGGCTCGATGTAACAGGCTATGCGGACAGCGATGGCTATACGGGGGCGGACGTGGTCCGTAAATGGGCCTACAAGTACCGTGACTACGTCATTCGTTCGTTCAATTCCGATAAGGCATGGTCAGAGTTTCTCGTCGAGCAACTGGCGGGTGATGAGTTGCTGACCCCCCCTTACCAGGACCTGACGCCTGAAGAGGCTGATCGGCTCATCGCCACAGGCTTTCTGCGAATGGGCCCGGATGGTACGGGCGGACCGAACGCCGACCAGAGCGTAGCCCGGAACCAGGTGATCGCCGAGACGATTAAGATTGTGTCCACGTCGCTCCTTGGCCTCAGTGTGGGCTGCGCGCAATGTCACCCACACCGGTACGATCCCATCACGCATGCCGACTACCATCGCATTCGTGCACTGCTGGAACCGGCTTACGACTGGAAGAGTTGGCGCGCGCCGAATGCGCGCCTGGTATCGCAATGGCCTCCAGACATTCGCCGGCGCGCCGTGGCGGTTGATAAAGAATTGCAGGATATTTCCCAGCAGCGCAACGGCGAGTTGGACGCGTTGGTCCGCGAAACACTCGCGCAGGAGCTGGCTAAACTGCCAGCCGAGATCCAGTCGCGAGCGAAGGCGGCCCGAGAGACGCCTGCAGCGAAACGCAACGGTGAACAACAAACCCTGCTCAAGGAATATCCGTTCCTGAGCATTGGTCGTGATACGATTCAGCAGTTTGTTCCGGATCAAGTCACGATGATCGCGAAGAAGTGGGATGAGCGAACGGCCGCAGCAAAGAAGAAACGCCCCGCCGATGATGACGTCATGTGTCTCAGCGAAGTCCCCGGCACCGTCCCGTCGACGCTGTTGTTTTCCCGCGGCGACTTCAATCAGCCGCGGCAAGAGATCGCGCCCGGTGAACTCTCCGTGCTCAATCCGCCTGGTTTCACGATTTTACCGAACGATCCTCAGTTGCCGACCACAGGTCGGCGATTGGCCTATGCCCGTCATTTGACGAGCGGCCGTCACCCGTTGGTAACCCGCGTGCTTGTGAACCGGTTCTGGATGCACCATTTCGGCCACGGCTTGGTCGTGACACCGACCGACTTTGGCATGCGGAGCGAAGGGCCGTCGCACCCTGAATTACTGGATTGGATCGCTGCGGACTTTATGCGTGGTGGATGGGAGCTGAAGCGGCTTCACCGGATGATCGTTACCGCGGCGGTGTATCGCCAAGTATCGACTCGTCGGCAGGAACTGGAGGCGATTGACCCGGAGAATCGCTTACTGGGACGGATGCATGTTCGCCGCCTGGAAGCGGAGACGCTCCGCGATTCGCTGCTTGCGCTCGGCGGCCAATTGTCGAGTAAGATGTACGGCGATCCGGTACCGGTCAGTCCTGATGTCTCTGGACAAGGTATTATTCTATCCGTGAACAGATTTAATTCGGCGGGCCAAGTCGTGCGAGGACCGACTGACTTGGGTGAAGAGGTATTTCGCCGCACAGTGTATATTCAAGTGCGGCGTTCAATGCCGTTGGGAATGTTGGAACTGTTCGACCTGCCGGCTATGACCCCGAACTGTGAGCGGCGGGCTTCTTCGACCGTGGCCCCTCAAGCGTTGTTGATGATGAACAACCCGTTAGTCGTTCGGGAGACGTTGGCTTTTGCTACGCGGGTGCGGCGCGAGGCGGATGCCGGCCTTGCGGCGCAATTCCAATTGGCGTGGCGTCTTGCGTTTGGGCGTCCACCGTTGGCACGAGAGGTCCGGGCTGGAGTCAAGTTTCTGAACGCGCAAGCGAACGCAGTGCGCGCCGCGTCTGGCAAACCCGAAACGGGGACACCCGATCCCGCGACTTCGTCCTTGGCGCATCTCTGTCAGGCGCTGCTCAGTTCCAATGCATTCCTGTACGTGGATTAACCTAGAATTATCCTGAAATGTCGCTGTATTTTTCGCATAACCATAGCCCGCTGCACGCGCTGCCTCCGCCGCCAGGTTGCCCGCCTCTCGCTGTCCAAGTTTGGTGATCACTATGTTGCACGGTACCCGACGTCACTTTATTTCTCAGCAGGTATTTGGACTCGGCAGCCTCGCAATGGCCTGGCTGCTGAACCAGGATAACCTCCTGGCTGATCCCACGAAGCCTGAACTGGAGAGTCGGGCTTTCGACCTGAAACCTAGGCCGCCTGTTCGGGCGCCGCAGGCAACGGCCATGATCTCGATGTTCATGCAGGGTGGACCCAGCCAGGTCGACTTGTTCGACCCGAAGCCGGAACTCAAGAGACGACATTTGCAGGATTACATCGGCGACATTCACTACGACGCTGTTGGGCAGGCGAGCACGAAGCTGTTCTCTGGCCCGTGGCAGTTTTCCAAACGCGGTGAGTGTGGGATGGAGCTAACCGAACTGCTGCCGCAGATGGGGCGGATCGCGGACGATATCTGTCTCATTCGCTCAATGCATACGGGAATCAGTGGTCACGAGCCGTCGATCAGGGCGATGAACACGGGGCGTTTCCTGCAGGGAAGACCGTCCTTAGGTTCGTGGCTGGTCTACGCGTTGGGATCCGAAAACCAAGACCTGCCAGCATTCATGGTGCTGCGCGATCCGACCGGGACGCCGGTCTTGAGTGTCGAAAACTGGCAAAACGCTTGGCTGCCTTCCATCTTCCAAGGCACGGTTGTGCGCCCGCAGGAGCCAAGGATCGCCAACCTTGATCCCCCCGTCAGCCTCCGTGGCGCCACGCAGCGCCGGATCTTGTCCTATTTGCAAGGGATCAACCGCGACCATTTCGAACGCCATCCCGGCGAACACGACTTGGCCGCACGCATGCAGAGCTACGATATGGCGGCCCGTATGCAAGTTGCCGCCAAGGAGGCGCTGGATATTTCACAGGAGACTGCCTGGACACACAAGCTCTATGGCATCGACGACGCGGTTACACGGGACTACGGCACACGCTGCCTGATCGCCAGGCGGTTGATTGAACGGGGTGTGCGGTTCGTACAGATCTTTTCCGGAAACCAACATTGGGACCACCACAGCGGAATCGTAAAATCTTTGCCCGAGGTTTGCCGCAAGACGGACAAACCGACGGCGGCCTTGGTGATGGACCTGAAACGTAGGGGGCTGCTCGATAAGACGCTGGTGCACTGGGGTGGCGAGATGGGCCGGCTTCCGGTCATTCAGAACGAAAAGAACATTGGCCGCGATCACAACGGCCGCGGTTTCAGCATGTGGCTTGCCGGAGGTGGTGTGAAGGCAGGTTGGGTCCACGGTGCGACCGACGAGGTGGGGCACAAAGCCGTAGAAGACGTGGTCAATCATTACGATTACCACGCCACCTTGCTCTATCTCTTTGGCCTTGATTCCCAGCAGGCGTCTTTCACGCGCGCGAACGGGACTGGCAGTCTGATTGATGGCCAGCCCGGTCAAGTCGTAGCACCTATCCTGCAGCATCCGCCGCCGCTCACCTAAGTGATCTTGACGAGCCAGCAGGGGAGCTCCCTGTTGAGCGGAAGGCAAGGCACGGAGCAAAGTGGCGTTTTGGCGGGGCTGCCGTTCCGAAGGGCCCTAGTTTCGTGTGGGTTTTGGTGACTTCTCAAAGGGTCGAATGCCGAGGGGCTGTGTGTGCCCCGCCCTTTAGTATTTGTTTAGGCGTTTTCTGCTCGGTGTTCGGCGCGACCAATAAATCGTCAGTGGTAGTGACCGTCGTCGCACGTTTCCGGGTGGAAGCTGCTCCCCAGTGGGATGGACTGATGTCGACTCGGGAAGCTTCATCGCGCTGCTAGCCCCATCCGTCGGTCGAGTTTGACCGTCGCCAAACTATCCTGCTAGGTTTGTTGGCGGCCCGGGGCAAGCGATCCGACGAGCTCGATGGGTCGATCTCAGACGTGCCCTAGGATTTGAGTCGGCACCTGCTGGTACGGATCTGGTAACTGGTCGGACCCCGCGCCGCAGGGGCGCGGGTGCGGGAACGCCGTGTTACGATGATGGTCAATTCATGCCTGGGTTGTCTTGTATCCTGGCCCTTAATCGGAAATCAGCTCTCTATGCGATACCTGATGACGCCACTGATCGTCGTTCACTTCGCTGGACTTCTTCCGCTCGCAAGTGCTTCCGAAATGACCATTGTCATCCCCGAGGTTTGCTCGGACGGACGATTTACGGCAGCTCGCGACTTGGCGGAGACGCTCCGTCGGATGACAGGTTCTCGCCCGACTGTGGTGCACGCGCCGGAGCGCCCGGACGGACCAGCGATTCTGTTGGGGGATGAGTTTGCGCCAGCTGCTGTACGGACCGAACTTACGAAACGACGTCTCGGCTTTGACGGTTATCTAATCCACTCCCTGGATGACCAGACTCTTTTACTCTGCGGGTGGTGCGAGGAGGGGCACTCCAACGCCGTCTATGGCTGGCTGCGCGAGCTCGGCTGTCGCTGGTTTATGCCAGGCCCGCACGGAGATCTCATTCCAACGGTCGATAAGCTTGGTCTGGGCAATTGGAATCAACGGGAAAAGCCAGCCTACATCCACCGAGACCTGTGGTATTCAGGTTTGGGAACCGTGAGAACTTCCGCGCCACTGGATGCCGCCGCGTGCGTCGCAGAACTGGCTGATTGGAAACGTCGCAACAGGATGGGTGGCGCTCCGGTTCATTTCGCCCACAACTTCGCTTATGTCGTTCCCGCGACAGTTTTCTTCGCCGAACACCCCGAGTTTTTTCCATTACGTGATGGACGGCGCGTTCCAGATGGCCAGCTATGCACAACGAATGAACAAGTCATCGATCTTTTTGCGAAAGCCGCCGTTGCGACCTTTGACGCTAACCCTGATTTGAAGTCATTCTCTCTTTCTCCGAATGACGGTGCCGGATGGTGCCACTGCGCGACATGCGAGGCGTTGGATCCGCCGAAGGATCGAGGTACGGAACACGGCAAGGCAGACAGGGTTGTGACTTTTGTGAATGCCGTTGCAAATCAAGTCAAGCAGCAGTATCCGCATCGGTGGCTGGCGTTTTACGCTTACGCCGGATGCGTCGCTGCCCCAACGTACTCGGACCCGGCCGACAATGTCCTTGTCGTCCTCGCTCACTATGTTTTTGACCACTTGCGCGGTATTGCCGACCTAAATTCTTCCGCCAACGAAACCTTTAACAGTTACGTTAACGGTTGGAGCGCGGTGTCCGAGCAGCTATTCATACGAGAGTACTATTGTCGCTGGTGGGCTCCCTGGCCGATGTGGCCAGCAGTCGCTGCAGATATCCCCTATCTCTCGCGACGGCACTTCAGCGGCTTCAATGCAGAACTGGAGTATCGTGCGGAAGGCTGCGAGATCGGCTGGTACCTGCTGGCGGAACTGGCCTGGCGCCCAGAGCAGGACCCGGATTTACTCGAGGACGCCTACTTCCGCGGTCTGTACGGCCCGGCGGCAAGTGAGATGCGTGCTTATTTCTCAGTCCTCCGCGAAGCCGAAAGTGATTTGTCACTTCGCGCACGAGGTGGTCTGGACGAAATTCCACGGCTTTTCCCGCGTAATCGCCTCGCCAGGGCCAGGCGAGTTCTTGAGACGGCGCGAGTGAAGACAGGCACGGATTCGCAACGGTTTCAGGTACAACGTTCCATCGACGCCATGGACCTGCAACTGGCCACCGCAGATCTGGTTTCCGCCAAAGCGGTGTTCGACGCGACCGGAGATGTGCCGACAGCGAAATCAGCAAAGGCGGCATACGAAAAAGCCGCTGCCGTCAACGCGCGTATTCGAAACTATGATCTGGCTCGCTACTGGAGCAGTGCGCCGATGCTTAAGTCGATGCTGGAGGGACCTTCAATCGCTCTTGGTGAGAAAACCATCGATCCCTGGGAAGGAGATTTCCGCGGTGACAGTTTTGGCCGGAAGTTTGTAAGCTTCGCCCGCATGGTTCAGTCGGACGGGCTTGGCTGGTCAAACAGTGTTGACGACGGTTACATCTACGGAACTGGAAGAGTGGCCGCATGGTACATTCGCCATAGTAAACCGATCGAGCACTGTCGGGTAACTGCTTTCGGTTACGACAACGCGGAATCCGCAGGTTGGTGGGAGTGGCGATTGTCGTTCGACCGCGGGCGAACATGGACAACCGTCGAGCGAGTGGACTCCAATCAATGGCAGAATCACCAATTGGACCTCACGAAACGTGTGGCAGGACGACGGGACTTTGTCCTCGGCGTGTACTTCGCGCCAGGAGCCAACACCAGAGCTCGAGTCTCGACACTCTCTGTGAAGGTTGAATGATTGACCGCTGTTCAAGAAAGAGGGACAGATCGCCACCAGCTAAATCATCTAGCTGTTTGATGACGAATCAAGTTAACCAGGCACGGTTCGAACGTGTTTCACAGCACATGTCCACCTAGCCATGGCACCGCAAGTGACTTACGAGCCCGCGGCCGTTCAGGAACACCGGTACCCAAGTCACCGGCGGCGAAATTGCCAAACTGCAAAAGGCGTTGCCGAAGTGCAGGAGCGGACATCAACTTCCCACACACAACACTACGGTTGACGCGGGTGCGGTTCCGGTCGCTGCCGGCCCTGTGGATTCGACGGTAGCCAATCGCGTCCCGCGTCTTGCCAAAGTCCACCGGTATGTCAGCCACGGGTTTGTCCAGGTCCCGCACCCCGTAACGCAACAGATAGCGTCCACCACGACGCTTGTTTTCGGGTATGACAAAGTTATGCCAGTACCAGACGACACCGTGATACTCCGGAAAGGCATCCTGAATGATCCAGGGTACTTTCGTTGTTGTGGCATCCGCCCGAGGCCTCTTCCATCACTGCTGTTGCTGACCTATATCATCGGGATCGGTAGCCGGTCGTCCCCGTCAAGGGAAATGATGGGGGTGGGTGAGGTGACAGGCGCGAGGTGGTCCACGCCTGTGGTGTGTGAAACTGAGCCAGAAGCAACGCCAAGGACGAGCAAGAAAACAAGGGAGCGCCGACTCATAACATCTTCCTCGAAATAAGATCTGGTGTTGCTTGCCTACGAGGGTTCCATCTCATGTTTGTTCCGTCAAGAGTCAATCGGCTATCGGACCCTTGAAGCATCCGCGGCGTCAGCCTGAAGATTGGCGTCAGCCGGAATATTGCTGTCACCTGGATGCGCCAACCGAAGCGGAGCGTCGACGCAGTGAAAACTAAGGCTACACTCACTCGGAGATGCCTATGGTTGTCGTGGCTGCCCTGAAGATCTGTAGCTCTTGGTGGCGAAAATGCTGTCGCTGAACGGCGATTGCCGTGCCTACTTCTTAGGCACGGCATAGGCAAAACTCGTGCGGTTGAGCTTTGCATCAAACTGAACGTCGAGTCTCTTGTGACGGGGGGTCCAGAACCACGCTTGCTTAACTAGAGCGCGCTGATCTCCTTGCAACACGATGTGCCCCCCGGAAAACAGAAACACAGGTTGACAGTGTTTTGTCGCGATAAGGGTCTTTGCTTCCAAACGGCCTCCTCGCATCTCAACAATAGAGGATGGGTGGAAACCCAGGTCGGCGCCCCAACCTAATTGCACGGGGCCGTCAACCACGCACGTGGCCTCATTGTCCATGATGACCCGAGCGTCGCTCCTCACTCCCACATAAAGACCGTCGCCCACACTGGTCCAGCTGCTGTCGAGCAGGGTCAGCTTGCCTGACGCTGCGTCGCGGTCACCCAAAGAGATGGAGGAGTGAGTGCTCAAGCGGCCAGTGCCAGCGATCTTGAGATGACCACCACCATGCGCGTCTTGCAAATAGCCGGAGCCGACATAATTCGATTGGGCAGTGGATGTCAAGGAGCCGTTTGTTCCAATCACAAGTGTCGCACTTTGGGCAAGTTGAAACCGGTCGATCGTGACTTTGTTGCGCAAGGTGACAAGCGACGCGCCATGCAAGAACACCGACCGACCTGCCGGATCCGCTGACCAGCTATCGCTTGTTGTCCAAGGACCACTCTCGCCTTGCCAGAAACTCGTGCCGCTCGTTCGTGTTGCGTTGCGTTTCGCATGTTCGCGGGCGGCAAGCTGTTCTGAGGTAATAACCCGAAGGATCCTGCGGCCGAAGAACGTCTGACCATACATATCGACCGTTCGAACTTCGACGGTATGACCACCGGCAGGTAAGTCTGCGGGCAGTTGTGCCGACCACATGTGCTGTACAATGGAGAGGGGGTGTCCGGGCGCAATGACTTTCTTCAGGTAGGGATCTTGTTGAGGGCTGTGTGTCATGGGGCGCCAATCACTATGATTGACACGGAATGTCACATTGGACTTTTCTGTTCCCCAGTAGATGTTTGCCAGCACAGTTGTGTCACGAGCCTTTCCCAACAGGATTTCGTTGGGGACGAATAAGTGCATTTGATCGTTTGGCGATCGCCGCGGTGCGTGAAATCGGATCGAGTATTGATTGCCGTTGAAAGTAACCACAGGGTAGCCGTTCGGTGAGCCACAATGGGTCATTGCATGTGGGATTCCGAATTCGTCTGTTTGGCCGAGCCAGTGGATGCCGCAGATGGCTCCCGCGTTGATGTGATGATGTCTTCCCGGATTGGGCCAGCCCGCTTGGCTACCCATGAACCGTTGCTCGATGTCATGGTGATGCCCTGAAAACGAAAGGGTATGCGGTCGGTTTTTCAGTAGAACGAGCAGGTCTTTGCTGTTTACTGTGAACAGGGGAGCGTGCATGGCAATCACGACGAGTTTCTCTTCGGGCACGTGCTTGAGGTCGTTCTCGACAAACGTGAGCGTTCGTTTGTCAAATCCCACGCTGTAGGAGTTGCCGTTCCAGAGGATATTGTCGAGCACGATAAAGTGGACTGAACCAAAGTCAAAGCTGTAAGTGGTCGGGCCGAAAACCCGTTTCCACGTTTCATTTGACAGTGCGTCGTTGGGCACGTCCATGTTGAGATCGTGGTTTCCCGACACGTTCCACAGAGGGATACCAAGTTGCGACATGACTCGGTTGTACGGTTCGTAAAGATCAAGTTTGTCAGCCATCAAGTCGCCCAGTGCCATGCCGAACGTGGCGCCTGTTCCGATCCGCTCACTAATCACATCATTGGCCATATGGTCAATGTCGCTGAGATTGTTGGGTTGAGGATCTCCGAAAATCACAACCTTGAATTCATCGGATTCGTTTTGCTTGTAAAGCGGGAAATCGACTGAAATTGGTAAAGGTCCCGTCGGCGTGACTCCTCGGTACTTCAATCCCGGAGGTGAGCCTGTCGGTCTGTGAACGTAATGGAATTGGGGGAGGTTGTGATGATTCAACGGCGGTCGATATCCACGAGGCTTGATGACAAACACAACCGCGTCTTGATTGTCGATTGTCAGCGCATAGTGGCCGTTGCGGTCGGTCAGGACGACGTCACATCCATTCGACACGGGAATGTCTGCCAGCGCCGGTTCATTTTGTTCACGTTTGCCATTTCGATTTTGGTCGTGAAATACAACACCTTTCGCCGTGACTTTGTCCTGAGCCAGTGTTGGCACAGGTGTGATCGTAGCCAGCAGCACGGCTGCGATCTTCCAGTCAGTCATAACCCGATCAAGGAAACGTTGATGTTGAAGACCCATTGGACACCTATTAAATAATGCTCTTGGGAATATTCGTATCGTTGGCGTGCGCCGTGACTGCCAGGAAACGCCAGGGCGAATTACTTCGTTCACGTTAGCGGTGTTTGCGTGTTCAGGCGTAGTTGATCGCGCCCAGTAGACGTCATGCGAACCCGGTGGTAGATGCGAGCGGTTGACGAGCTTTGGCCTGTGAAATTGAGCCAGGCAACAAACTCTCATGACCGTGTCTGTTGGGATTGTCGAATTACCAGGATCAGAAAGGTATCGGGCTGGGGATACCTTTCAGCCTGATACCGTAGACTCGCGCGAGCGCGACA
Source organism: Planctomycetaceae bacterium (assembly GCA_002709225.1). Taxonomy (GTDB): domain Bacteria; phylum Planctomycetota; class Planctomycetia; order Pirellulales; family Pirellulaceae; genus UBA9264. The sequence continues at coordinate 9,875 of PAQH01000074.1, read as the reverse complement.
ATGTCAGCATGTAGTCCTTGCTGGGAAGGCCCCATGGGCCAATGGACGCCCGCATCGTTCGCCGCGTCTCGCAGTTCATTCCAACGGTGCAAAAAGACAAACATAATCGGCAGACGGGTAAGCTGTACTCGTCGTGCTAAAACTGGCTCGCTCGCAACCGCTGCTGCGGCAGCTTGTACGTGCGCCCAGCCACCGATCAGCGTTTCCAGGGAGAGAAACTTTGCATCCGGCCTGGAACCCAAGCCAAGAAAGTCATCGGTTACCGCAACCGCATTATGAATCAGCTGGATGTAGTCCACGATGTGGGGACCTGCCGGGCCGTAATAGCCGTGGGCAAATGTTTCGATCAGCTGATCGGTTTCCGCGTTGGGGTTCCACATCAGTTTGGCAAGCAGCCAGGCTCGCAGTTCGGCAAGTTCGGCAAAGGCTCCGGCCTCGCAAAACACCCCTTTGACGTTGTGTGCTGTGTAGTACCTCAGATTTGTTGCATACACGCGGAGATTCGGGTGCGGCAGCGGATGACCAAAATTAATGGGGTAGTCCCAGAGATACAGCCGGTCACACATCTTGGACCAGCCATCCAGATCTGCGCGGAACCGGGAGTTGCGTTCGTCTGTCACGGGCCGGCTGAATGAACATTTAATGCTACTCAACCGCACCAGTACCTTAGGATGCGGGCGCGTCTGTTTTGGTGGTTTTTGAGAGTAGTGGTAGGCCAGCGTACTCACCGCGACGTGAGGAAACTGCGCGTGCAGATCTGCCGCGACCGCGTTGACGAAGCGGATTACCAGGTCTGAGGGGTTCCCTGCCCGTTCGACAGCCGCACAGTTTGCGCATTGACACCGGTTTGGTGGTCCGGCGTCGTCGGGTTGGGCAATTGAAATGACCGTGGCGTGTGGATTCCAGCGCAGCGCCAGCCTGGCATTTTTGGTTAACTCGGCCCGCATAGATTCATTGGTCAGACAGAGATTCGAAATCGGATACTTCGGGGAAACATGCGTGCGTTTCCCATTGATCAAAGCAAACCACTCCGGGTGAGCCTTGAAATAGATCTCTGGTTCGATCAAGGTCCACCAGCCGTGTGAGCCCCACTTGTCACTGCGAATGTAGGCGTATTTTCTTCCACCGCGCGAGCTGTCCTGACCAATGTTGTTGAAACTGTTGTCGTAGAACAACCTGTGGTGGTGGCCATTGAGCTTGTTGCGGACAGAAAAGTCGGCTTGGGCTGTGTGCAGAAAGCTCATGTCGCGATATTCAAGTCGGGGAACATGCCGAAAGTTCAGTTCGGGAACCTTGAGATTCGGCTGGTGCGGGATGTGGCTGGCGGCGGGGGGCCACCAGTGGCAGCCAACATGGTCTTCGAGAAATGTGAATACGGCATAAAGTGTTCCACGCGGTGCGCCTCCGGCCAGGATCACATCATTACCAAGCGTGCGGAGGACAATGCCCTCTTCGCCCAGCCCCTCGGTCGAAAAACCAGGCTCTCGAAGTCGGGCCGCCTGGGGACCAACCAACAGGTTAATGCCACCGGGAGATACGTTGTGGCGAATCGAAAAAGTTGCGCCGGTGACGCGCGATAGAAAGTATCGCAATTCGTCAGCTGCATGGCGGACTGGGGCCGGCGCATCTGCAGCGACCACCACTGTTGCCCGGGGACGGCCCGCGTCAGAAAGCGTATGCGCTTCCAGCTGGAAAACAGCGGCACATAGGAACGAGGTAATACCGACGACAAGAAGTAAACGTTGCATACCGGCGATTGTACCCGGCGGAGGCACAGCGTCTACCTAAAGACCCGATGCATATGCAGGGCCTCAGGAAAAGGAACCTCGCTGATTCACAAGCCAGCATCGTAGAAGTTCTGTTTGCACGGTTGTGGGTGGGCAACCAGAGCCCCAGCATATGGTGGCTCCACCACCCGACGGTACAATAGTTGCCGCAGGTCCGCCCGGAAGGTCATCCGATTCGTCGGCACCCGCCCGGACCTGACGGTCACGGCCCACCGCCCTTGAGCGACTGGCTGTGATCTCCTCGGGATGTGGCGGCAGGCCGCCGGGGCCAGTGGCGGGGTACCCGTGGTCTGAAGCGTTGGCCGCAGGAAACCGGTAGTTCCAAGGGGTCGTGCTGGGGAGAGGCTGTATGCAGCGTCCAAAAATTGCTGCGGTCGTTACCGAGCATCGCGAGCGTTCGCATGCCCAACACTTTGTCGATCGGTTCCTATGGGGATATCCATGGCACGGTCAGCATCATCTGCCTTCCATGGACCTCGTGGCGCTTTACACGGATCAGATTCCCAAGAGCGATTTGAGCCGGGATCGCGCGCGGCGGTTTCCTGCGATGAAGATCTATCCAACGATTGCCGCAGCACTCACGCTCGGGGGCGAGAAACTGGCCGTCGACGGAGTAATGCTGATCGGCGAACACGGTGACTACCCCCGCAACGAGAAAGGACAAACACTCTGGCCGCGTTACGAATTTTTCCAACAAATTGTCGACGTCTATCGGCATAGCGGGCATAGCTGCCCGGTATTCAGTGATAAACATCTTTCCTGGAAATGGGAATGGGCCAACGAAATGGTCGAGACGTCCAGGGAGCTGGGCTTTCCGTTCATGGCCGGTTCTTCCATCCCGTACGTTCAGCGACTTCCGCCGGTTGAGATTCCCCGAGACGCCGAGGTGGAGGAAGTGGTTTGCGTCGCACCGGGTGGTGTCGATGGTTACGACATTCACGCACTGGAGGGAATCCAGGCGATGGTTGAACGCCGCAAAGGCGGTGAAACGGGGGTCAAGTGGCTGCATGGTGTGCGGCAAGACGCAGTTTTTCAGGCGATGGAGAAAGGAAGTTGGGACCGTGGTGGTTGGGATCCCGAACTGTTCCAGGCCTGTTTGTGTCGCAGCCACTCGATCGCTGCTGGGCGGCCTGCTTACCGTCATGGGTTGCCGGGACGCGACGAGATCCCGGCGCTACTCAATGAAGAGGCGATCGCCTACCGATTTCAATACGCCGATGGGCTCAAGGCGACGATGCTGTTGCTGGAGGGGCTAGTTCACGACTTCACGTTTGCGGCCCGTATCAAGGGGCGTCAAGATCCGCTTTCCACATTGATGTATGTCGACGGCCGGCGGCCTCGCCACTTTTTTAATGCCCAAATGAACGCGGTCGAGGAGATGTTCCTGACTGGGAAGGCGATCTGTCCGATCGAACGGACGTTGCTGACCACCGGGCTAACTGCCGCTGGAGTCGAATCGCTCTGGATTGGCCAGCGGATCGATACACCCCACCTGCGAATTCGTTACGAGCCAACTGCTACCTCAACATTCTGGAATGGCTGAACAAGGATCTTGGCGCCCATGAGGGCACCGAGATCGTACGACAATGAACAGTAGCCGCGTCCTCACAGGACCAGAGACCGAGAAGGGATCCGCATGACTGGTAGACGAACTTTCCTGAAAGCGACGTCCGCCGCAGTGGTTGCCGCACCGATGGTGCCGGTCTCCGGCGCAGACGTGAAGAAACGGAAGCGGGTAGCCATTGTCGGTGCATCATGGCGTCGCGAGGAGCCGACCATGCATCTTGCTGAACGGTTAGTCGTGGGCTACCCCTACGCCGGAAAATGGCAACGTCCGCCGGTGGATATTGTCGCGGTCTGCATGCAACAGCGACCGGATGACGACCTGACCGAGGCGTGCGCCGCCGAGTGTGGTTTTGGTATCTATCCTACAGTGGCTGCGGCATTGCGTTGCGGTGGGACGCACTTGGCCGTCGATGGTGTGCTCCTTGTCGACGCGGCGGTCGCGGGGACAAGTGACCGACAACCGAGGCGGGGAACGAAGGCTGGGAGTCTACTCAGGCAGGTTGTCGACGTTTTTCAGCAGGAGAAGCGGGCGCTGCCCGTTTTTAACTATCATCAGCTCGCCGCAGGGTGGGATGAGGCGGGTGGTACTTCCGAACCCGCCCAGCGCCTTGAATTTCCGTTACTCGCAGGGTCGGTGCTACCCGTCACTTGGCGGCTACCAGCACTTGAGTTGCCTTTGGAGTGCGTGGTTGAAGAGGCGGTGATTATCGGTGGTGCACCGGATCCGGCTGACTATCAGGCGCTGGATGCACTACAGTGCATGGTCGAGCGGCGGCGAGGAGGCGAGACTGGGATTGCGACAATGGAAGTCTTGCGCGGTGATGCGGTATGGCGTGCCGCGGAGCAGCAGCGGTGGTCGCACGCGCTGCTCGAAGCGGCTCTTTCCCGTTCGGACATCATGATGGGAGAGAACGTGCATCCCAAAGACATGGCGAATAATGGAGAGTTGCCGCGGCTGGTGAAATCGCCTGCGGCGTACTGTATCGAGTACCTTGATGGTTTACGGGCCACCGTACTGAATTTCCATGGCGCGGTCGGTGACTATACGTTCGCGGCTCGTATTCAGGGGACGCGTCAGCTACAGTCGACACAATTTTTACTGCCCGTACATCGAGCCGGCCTGGCCACAAGCTGTCTGGTGCAGCAGATTGTGGAGATGCTCATGACGGGAACGTCGCCACGCCCGTTGGAACGGTCTCAGCTGGTCACGGGCCTGTGGCGCCGTTGCCGTAACGCCGGAGGGGCCGGCCAGCCTGCCCGGGGAACACCCGAACTTCGGATTCGCTACCGCGCGCCCCATTTGTCGCAGTTCTGCCAGACCTGAAAAGTCTCGCGGAGCGTCCAACACGGCTGGGCATAGCAGGCCGTGAGGTGCATCTGCAGAACCGCTGCAGCCGTTAGAGGACCCGCTATCGGATCGGTCGTAAGTTGGGTTGGAACCGCTGCGAAATTTTTCGACACCCTGGGGTGTCGCGATTTGTGTTCCGCTGCCGATCCAGTCGAAGACCTCGACATGTGGTTGTTCCATCGGCGGACGAAGTGGCCACGTCGTTTCGCTCCACAATGCTTGGGCCGTTCGTTTGCCGCGGAGATAGCTGTGTCCCACACGCGGCTTCCCAGTCCCGCGACGAGCCCGCCGCTCTTGCGGTCTGCGAGCAGAAACGTGTTGGGGCGCGTAGGCGGGCACTACCGCACCCAGGTCACAGAGCTTTCACGGAGTTCCGGGCTTAATTTCCAGTCTCCAGTGTCGTATGCGCACGGCGAGTTCGCTCCGCTCCGGAGACGATCTGCCTGACGATATCCACGCCAACATGCTCGCTCCAGGCGTCGGACAGCCGGTGAAAGACCTGTCCCGGCTTCCCGTTGCCGATGGGCATGCCGTTAATCCGCGTCACCGGACACAAGCAATAAGGTGTTGTTGTGCTGAGCGCCTCGTCCGCGTTCGCCACGTCGTGAAGCCGAATCAGACGTTCTTCGAAGGGAATCTTGAGCTGGGCCGCCAGGTCGACAACCGTCGCGCGACTGATGCCCGGCAGGATAAGGTGCCGCGGCGGCGAAACGATGGTCCCGCGCTCGACAATCAGGAAGTTCGATCCAGAGGTTTCCGTCACGTTCCCGTCCAGGTCGAGCATCAGGCAGAGCGCATCGGGATCGACGAGGCGAGCCTGTCGTTCCGCGAGAAAATAGTGCATCCGGCTGCGACACTTCATCTTCGGATCGATGCATTGCGCGGGTATGTGCCGAACGGTTGGCGTCACCACATGCGCACCATGCCGCAGTTTTTCGGCAAAGTAATGGAAGGGGATGGGAAAGGTATGCACGCAGACCGTTGGCTGTACCCGCGCTGCGCGCCCGGCGCTGCCCACGTACTCATGGAACTCTCCGCCGGTCACAAAATGGACAATACCCAATTCGTCCTCTTTGTGTGTGCACCCCGCGTTGTGCTTGACGACGCGCAGCGTGGCCTCGGTTAGATCCGACGGTGGCAAACCAACATCGACACCAATGTAACGCAACGATTTATACAATCGGTCTATGTGGTCGTCGAGGCGGAACGGCTGATGGTGGAATGTTCGTGTCATTTCCGTGACCGTTGCTCCCAGAACAACAGCCATGTCGTACAGAGAAATGTGGGCCTCGGTCTCGGGTATAAACCGGCCGTTCAGGTAAACGATGGTTTCACTCATCAATCGGGCTCCTTCGGCGAAAGGCGGCTAGAGGCCAATTCGAATCAGACACCGCCGCGTCTTCCCGCCATCTTTTGCGCTGGTCCCATCGTGTGCACTTGAGCTGACCGCGACGGCCCGGAGCGAACGCCTTTTCCCGGTTTACTAGAGCGGCGCGTACGTTGTTGTCGCCCCACATCAATCGAGGACCTTGACCCGTGCCGACCGAATTTCGCCGTATTGTTCAGTGTTTGACATGTTGATGTAGGACCACACGACCACGAGTACCTTTTCCGGCAATTCACAAACCGAAGGATACGTGACCTGACACCCCCAATAGTCGTTTCCATCTCCGGGAGTCAAACTCTTGGCAATCGTGAGGGGCTGGCTCCACCTCCGGCCGTCTTGGGTCACCCGCATCGTGAGCGGCGTTCGCTTGCCGACCGGGCATTCGTCATGCGTCAGCACGACGCGACCGTCGCTGATCCGGAACAGGTTGTGTGAAGCAGCTCCCGCCTGTATTTCATGACGGTGCGGTTTCGACCATGTCGCGCCTTTGTCACCGGAAGTGCAAGTCCAGAGATTTCCGTCGTTGGTGCGCAACGCCATCATTACGTCACCGTTTCTTAGTTCCGCGATCGTTGGTTCGTCCACACCAGCCTTGTTGACGATCGAGCCGACTCGACTCCACTTCTTGCCACGGTCTGCCGATCGGATAACGTGGCTTTCTTTCCAGTTGTTCGCAAAATCGTGCGTCGGCAGCAGTAACTCGCCCGATGTCAAGCGAATCCCGTTGGACCTGCAACCGGCGGTGTCGTGAATCCTCCGTTGTTTGGACCATGTCTTCCCCGAATCGTCGCTATACCGCGCATACAAGTGAAACGAATGGTTACCGATGAACTCCCTCTCCGACAGGTGTGCGGTGGGATTGTCGCCGATGTAGGATGATCCTTTCGGCAACCCCTGCGCAAATGGATAACGGTTCCAGCGACCGTAGACGTAGAAGAACCAGGTTCGCTGGCCGTCGACGAGCAATGCCGGGTCGAAATCTGAGCTCCGCGCTTCGTCTTGCAGCACAAACGACTTGCCCCAAGTGCGGCCTTGATCGCTGGAAAAGGCGGCGAGGATGACCTGGTGGACCGAGGCTTCATGAGGTCCAGAGAACCAAACGCACAGCAGTCTGCCGTCTGGCAACCTTGCAACGCTCGGTGCGTGATTGAAGCCGTAGAGATTCGACCGATCGTAGGGGTCGGTCTGTGGATAGTTAAAGACGATGCTCCGTGACTCGATCTGGAGGGGGACGGAAGGCTCCTCCGCAATCGCCAGGCCTGTGAGGATGGACGTTGCCACAACCAGCGCTATGTCACGATGAAACAGAATAGGCATTATTGTCCACGCTCCTGCTTTCCGGATTAGGTTTCTTGGCTTTGTGTCGCTGCCCTTGATGTTCTGGTAACCACAGCCTGGCCGTGGAATGTTGCCAGCGCGCAGCACCTTTTCCATGCGCGGGGGCCGGCGGTTTCCATCGTCGGTTGTCGAACTTGTCGTTACGGGGCGGAGGTTTCCATCGGGCAGCCGCCTGGATCGTAACATACCCGGGCGCGAGCCGACAAATAGGGACAGAGAAGAGGTGACGGGGAGGTCAGGAGGTACTCGGTTCTGAGGCTGCTGGGAGGTGTGAACGCAAACAACGAATGGCGCGCATTTGATGGTTGTTGACTCGATTGAACTGTTGGAGCGTCATCGGTACACGTCAGACGGTTGGCTTTTCCGAACTGTGGGAGGTATTGTGCCCAGGCTACGAGAGGCAAACTGGCCGATGTGGCGTAGGCCTTCTAGGCTATGGCCGGCTGCTGACGCTTTCCTGTCGGCGCCCCGCCTCGCCCCAGAGAAACCAGAACATCATTACCAGCGACGCGACCGACACCGCCATCAGAACCGCCATGAAATGCTGCCAGCTGTGTTCTGCTATCTTGCCGGCAACCAGTTGAAACAGGAAGTTCCCCCCAAACGCGATCGCGTCCAAAAGAGCGATCAGAAAACCCGAATGCCGGCCTCCAAACTCGATCGCAAACACACTCATCGGGATGTAGTAGCAGGGCGCGACACAGACGCCAAAGAGAAATAGCAACGCGACCGAAAGTCCCGTCAGACTTGCTGGCGCGAGGCCCATGTGGGGCATTGCCAAGAAGGTGCCGATGCAGCTCGTCGCCAGGGTCAACAGCAGGCCAAACACCCGGGCCGCCTGTCTACGACTGAGCCGATCAAACACGTAACCACCGGCCAACACGGAGACCAGGCTGCCTAGAGGAAAGGCCGATGCTGCCATCGATGCCTGTGCCACGGTCAGTGAAAGCGTATCTTTGAGATACAGGGGTACGAACAATAGAAAATCCCAGAGGATGGTCAACCCCATCAGGCTGCCGGTGATCAGCCAGAATTGGCGGCTCGTGAAAAACACCCAGAGCGCTGCGGGGAGCCACAGATTGTTCAGGGGATGGGACGCAAGGAGTGAATCTTGGTTGTCGTTGTCGCGAGCCAGGGAGTCGGACGAGGGGTGTTCGCGAAGGGTAAACGCGAAATACACGACCGCCAATATCCCGCCGCCGGCCGCGACCATTAGTAAATAACGCCAGGGCATCACCGCCAGCAACGCGCCCAGGGCCATGGTCGCCACCAGCGTCCCCACACGCGAACTCGTGGCCAGCACTCCCCACACCCCCCCGTACTGTTGTGGGGAAAACCAGTTCGTGATGATCTTGGCCATGGCAGGCCAGCCAAACGACTTGGCCAGCAATGCCAGGAAGAACATCGCCTGGAACATTCCTAACTCGTCGGACAGCGCGAACAAACCGATGAATACGGACGTCAGCAACAATCCAACCGTAAATGTCCATTTGCCGCCAACCCAGTCGGCTGCCAGGCCCCCAACAAACTTCCCAACCACCGCTCCCGCGGTTCCCATAGCGAAGATTAGGCCCAGGTCGCTCAGGTCGATGTCGAGGGTGGGATCGTCTCGCATCGACGCGCCGGTCACCGTGGGGATCATCCTCAGGACCATAAACGTGGCATAACCGAGGTACATGCTGGCGATTGTCGCCCACCTTTCCGAGACCTCACCATGCACAGGTCCACTTGACAGTTCGGTCACGACATTCTCCTCAGCGGGTTTCAACGCGAATCTGCGCGGCTGGACGGGGTGTAGAGCACCGACTCCGTCGACAAACTCTCGAGCATCTCGCTCAAGCACCGTTCCAGGTGCGTCAAAACAGGGTCCTCACTGACACTTCGATCTCGTTTGGCCGCTACGGCCAAAGGCTCGCCGACCTGGACAATGGCCTTCATCGGTGAATGAGGATCTTCTTCTCCTGCGAGATGCTCCATGAACCGCTCGACGGTCTCGAGAATTCTGTCCACACTGGGGCGCGAGGCGACGTACTTGGCGGGGTACAGGCTCAATTGCTGGGCAAGTTCCATATCCTCTAGTTGACGCCAGCGACGCGCCAATTCGTCTGCGGAGAGATCGCTGTCGATCATCTCAGGCAACACCGCCTTGCGCAGCTCTTTGACACGGCTGATCACCGAATCGGTGGCCGCTTCTTTGACCCACTCTCGCTCCAGCGGCGCTAGCAGATGATTGATCATACGTTCCAACCGCTGCTCGAGCTCCCCGGTCTGCGTTTCTCCCAGGTATTCCATTTCTTTGAGCGCCAGCAGCGCGGGACCCACCCGCAAGATCCGTTCTACGAGGGGAAGATCCTCGCGCGTCCTCCACGACAGGCGGCGTTCGATACGGGTCAGTAACGGTCCGGCCGTCTGTTCAATGTCCCCTTTGAACAGGTAGCGAATCGCAACC